>JAKISE010000077.1 GCA_021648745.1 Cyclobacteriaceae bacterium | reverse complement strand
CTTTGTATTGATAATGGGTGCCATGTTACAAGGGGCAGCAAAAGTAATATCGGTAGCTACCGATGGGGCTGTTTCATCAAATATGGTGGTTGTTTTAATGACAGTGGCTTTTATTGTGTATAGTTATTTTGGTGGCTTAGTGGCTGCTGCACACACAGAATTTATACAAGGATTGCTAATTATTATACTTTCTTTTATGCTCATTCCCAGTGGGTTAAGCGAGGTAGGAGGCTTTGCAGCTATGAGAGAAAAGCTACCAGAGGATTTCTTCTCATTATTTAGTACTGATTTAGGGTTAGGCCCTTTTACCCTTGCCATGCTGGCACTCAACGGCATTATAGGCATTACAGCACAACCACATTCTATGTCGTTATTTGCCACTGGCAATAGCGAGCGTGCTTGCAGGGTTGGCCAAACTTATGGCAATTTTGTAAAGCGTTTTGTTACACTAGGCTGGGCCTTAACAGGCCTAATTATAGCCGCATTGGTTATTCAAAGAGGTGTTGTGTTAGACGACCCCGAACATGCATTTGGCTATGCCACACGTACACTACTGGCTCCTGGCTTGGTGGGTTTAATGATTGCCTGCCTGCTAGCCGCAAACATGTCTTCCTGTTCTAATTTTATGGTTAATCTGGGAGCGTTGTTTGTTAAGGATATCTACAAACCATATTTTAAACCCGATATCACCGATGAGAAATCGGTATCAGTAGGAAGGCTTTCTGGTTTGTTACTAACTTTATTAAGTGTGGGGTTTGCGATGACCATCAAAAATGTATTATCGGCCTTTCTGTTTACCGAATCTATTGCTGCTTTTATGGGCATTATGATTTTTGGAGGGGTGCTTTGGAAAGGAGCCAACCGGACTGGGGCACTTGCCTCTGTAAGTGTCGCTTTCTTTACTTATTATGTTATTAACTACATAGAGCAAGAGGCCTTATTGCTTATTTATAAGTGGAAACCTGCGCCCTTTGGTTGGGCCATGTTGGCAGGCTTTATGGCCCTTATTATAGGAAGTAAGATTGGCAAAGCGGAGTCAGCTTCTTCCATAGACAGCTTTTTTAAACAATTAAATACACTATCACCTGACGACCACACAGGCAACGAAGAAGAAAGAGAGGCGGGAAGCAAAGGGCAAGCCTTATTACTGGTGGATTTGCCTGGCTGGTTTAAAGCTTCGAGATGGGTTAATTTTAAGCAACGGTACAAAGAAGATTGGGGTGGTTTTTTATTGGCATGGCTGTTTGTCGTTGTCCTCGTAATTGTTGGCTGGTTAGTAATTCAAATAGGTAAGTAGCACTATGGAAAAAGTACTTATAAAAGGAGCATCAATTGTTGAATCCAACAAAGTTCATCAGGCCGATTTATTAATTGAAAAGGGTATTATTACCAAAATTAATCAATCTATTCAGCCCGATTCGGCTACAGCCATTATAAAGGCAGAAGACAAATACATATTGCCTGGATTTATTGATATTCATAACCACGGCTCGGTAGGCTTTGATGCCTCATTTGGTACATATCAAGAAAAAACAGATTCGTTTAATGCCTCGCAGCAGGTATATAAAAAAGGGCTAAAGACAGCCCTCGATTTTTATATAAACATGGGGGTAACCAAAGTGCTTTTAACCACTATGGCAGCTCCTTTGGACAAACTTTGTGTTACGTTAGGGTATATTAAAAGTTTTTTGGATGAACATTCAGAGTACAAAAAACTGGTGTATGGCATTAATTTAGAAGGCACTTTTTTAAAAGACCCTGCTTATGCAGGGGCTCAAAATCCAGCGTATTTTTATGAAGCAGATCAGCACATAATTGATAAACTGCAAGAGGCTTCGGGTAATTTGCTAAAAATAGTAAACATACCGCCCGAGCATGGTAAAAAAGGGTGTGAACTTACCAGAAAACTGGTAAAAAATGGGGTGGTAGTAGCCGGTGGGCATAGTGCCGCCTTTGGTGATGAATATGCACAGGCAGTAGATGCAGGGTTAAACTTAGCCGTTCATTTTTTAAATGGCCCCAGCCGGAGCAATAGCAAAAGCTATCGAAATGGCGGTGCAGTAGAAGTAATGCTTCGCTCAGACGAGGTGTTTCTGGAGATCATTTGCGATGGCTACCATGTTGATCCTTCTTATGTAAGAGATGTAATTGCCAGAAAAGGATATGAACGAGTAATAATGATTACCGACACTATGTTTGCCAATGGCTTGGTTAATTTAGAACGGTTTGAGTTGCTGGGTTTGAAAGGAGCCGTAAGTAAAAACAAACAATTTTTACAAGTGTTAGGTGCTGAAAATACATTGTTTGGCAGTGTGTTAAAATCAGATGTGGGTTATGCCAATGTTATTTCGTGGCTTACCCGCCAAATGTCAGGTACGTGGCATCGGATGCACGAGGCTTTATCCCTTAATGAGGCTTTGGTACAAGCTTCGGTTATGTTTAGCACTAACCCAGCCAAATTAGTAGGAATTTATGAAAACAATACGATAAAATCAGGAACTGGTTCAATAGAGGTAGGCAAAAGTGCCGATTTGCTGGTGGCAGATATAGCACTGGATAAATTTTCAATTACCCATAATGTGATTCAGGGCAGGGTTTATGCTTGTAATACACAAAGCAATAGCAGGAACACCGGAGCTTATAAATCTTAAACAGGTAGTTTCAAAATGCCATTTGTTTATAACAACCGTTTCGATAACGATAAATGAAATAAAAAACATGCAAATTACCAATGAAATTGAGCTCGAAGACGTGTTGTCAACCCCATCAAAGGAGCTTATAAAAGATATTGGCAACTTAAAAGGAGATTTTCTCTTTTTAGGAGTAGCTGGTAAAATGGGTATCTCTATGGCAAAAATGCTTAAAAGAGCAATAGATGCGGCAGAAGGAAACAATAAAATAATAGGGGTTGCCCGCTTTAGCTTACCCGAACAACAAGATTATTTAGAGCAAAGTGGAATTTTAACAATGAAAGGCGATTTAATGGATCAGAATTTCCTAAAATCATTACCTGACGCGGCACATGTTTTTTACTTGGCAGGTCAAAAATTTGGTACCGAAGGTAACGAATCCCTCACTTGGGCAATGAATTCGTACCTGCCAGGTCTTATTGCGGAGCGGTTTAAGAATGCCAATATCGTGGCCTTTTCTACGGGCTGTGTATATCCATTGGTGCCTGTTACAACTACAGGCTCTAAAGAAACAGACGATGCAGATCCTATTGGTGAGTATGCACAGTCTTGCCTGGGGCGTGAAAGGTTGTTTGAGTTTGGCAGCAAAAAATACGGGACTAAGGTTATTTTAATCAGGCTATATTATTCCGTTGAAACCCGCTATGGGGTTTTGGTGGACATTGCCTCTAAGGTAAAATCAGGGCTTCCGATTGATGTAACCATGGGCTATGCCAATGTAATATGGCAAACCGATGCCAACGATATGATTTTAAGAAGCCTTAAATATTGTAACAGCCCTGCCGAGATATTAAATATTGCCGGCACAGAGGTGTTCTCTATTCGTGAGGTGGCACAAAAATTCGCTAATATTATGGGTAAAAAAGTTGAGTTTACAGGTACAGAAAGCGAAACCGCTCTGCTGGGCGATGGTGCACTTTCGTATGCTCGCTTGGGCAAACCAAAAGTAAACTTAAACCAAATGATAGAATGGACGGCCAGTTGGATGATGGATAATGGAAAAACCTTAGGAAAACCAACACATTTTGAAGCCCGAGATGGCAAATATTAAGTTAGAAATACATGAAATTAAACGAGATTAAAAGAAAAATTTTAAACGAAGGGTTGGTAATACCTGCTCACCCTTTGGCACTTACTAAAAATCGAAAATTAGACGAACGCAGACAAAGAGCACTGTCGCGTTATTATCTCGATGCTGGAGTAGGAGGTTTAGCAGTTGGGGTGCATACTACTCAATTTGAAATTAGAAACCCCGGAATTGATTTATACCAACCTGTGTTGGAACTAGCCAAAGAAGAAATGGATAGTTTTTTTAACAAAACAGGCTATAATGCTTTTAGAGCAGCTGGTGTAGTTGGCAAAACAAAATCGGCTCTTGCCGAAGCAAAAATAGCCACAGATCTTAGGTATGATGCCGCTTTATTAGGCCTGGCCGCCTTTAATAATGCCACTAACGATGAACTCATTGCCCACTGTAAGCAGGTGGCCGAAGTCATTCCCATCATTGGTTTTTACTTTCAAAAAGCAGTGGGAGGCAGATACCTCGATGTGGATTTTTGGCGAGAATTTGCAAAAATAGAAAATGTAGTGGCCATTAAAATGGCTCCTTTTAACCGCTACCAAACGTTTGATGTGGTACGAGGTGTAATAGAATCGGGCAGAGCAAACGAAATAGCCCTTTATACTGGCAATGATGATAATATTGTTGTTGACTTATTGGCAGAATACAACATCATGTCAGCGGGAAAGGTACACACCACAAATATTGCTGGAGGGTTATTGGGGCATTGGTCTGTGTGGGCGCAGAAAGCCGTAGAACTATTAAAGGATATTAAAAAAAATAAAGAAAATAAGAGTGTAAGTGAATGGCTTTCTTTAGCCAATAAAGTAACCGATGCCAATGCCGCTTTTTTCGATTCAGCCAATGACTTTAAGGGCTGTATTGTAGGGCTTCACGAAGTATTGAGGCGACAAGGATTGTTGGAAGGACTTTGGACGTTGAACGAAAGCGAAGTACTGACCAACGGTCAGTTACAAGAGATAGACAGGGTGTATGCAGCCTATCCCGAGCTAAATGACGATGAATTTGTAAAAGAAAATTTAGATAAATGGATGGCATAATTATGAAAACAAAAAGAAACTGGAGTTGCTAGCTTTAGTGGGACATAAAACCTAAGACTGTTTTGGATAAAAACAATAACTTAGAATTATGGGAAATATCAAGAATCATTACAGCGCCAACTTTAAAGAGGAAACTGTTAAATTAAGCTATGAACGAGATAATATAAAGGAGCTAGCTAAACAACCTTGTGAAACTTGACAGTTGATAGAAATTAATCTAAGCTAATGTTTTTTTGGAGCGAAAAAATTTCTATATTAGCCTCGTGTACGTAAACGGAAACATTTTATACTAATAATTGAATAATGCGCTATCCTAATAAATATATCATATGAGTAAAAATTTATTCGATCTTAATGATAAGGTAGCGGTGATTACCGGTGGAGCTGGGGCCTTGGGGGGTAGTATGGCTATGAGCCTTGTACAGGCAGGAGTTAAAGTAGTCATATTGGGTCGTAGAAAAGAAATGCTTGATAAGAAGGTTAGCCAGATTACTGCTTTAGGTGGTGAGGCTATTGGGCTAGCTTGCAACGTACTGGATGAAAAAGCCCTAAAAAAAACCAAGGCGGATATTCTTTATAAATGGAAAACTATAGATATACTGATAAATGCTGCGGGTGGAAATATGGAGGGTGCAACCATCGCACCTGATCAAACCATATTTGATTTATCAATTGATGATTTCAAGAAAGTAACAGATCTAAATTTAACAGGGTCGGTTTTGCCCTCGATTATTTTTGGCGAAGCTATGACGGAGCAGAAATCTGGGGTTATTATTAACATATCTTCCATGGCCGTTTCTCAAGCACTTACCCGTGTGGTGGGCTATTCTGCCTCAAAAGCTGCTATCGAGAATTTTACCCGGTGGATGGCGGTAGAAATGGCTCAAAAATTCGGAGAGTACGTTCGTGTAAATGCCATTGCCCCTGGATTTTTTATTAGCGAACAAAACAAAGCGCTGCTTATCAATCCCGATGGGTCATACACCAGCCGAGGAAATTCGGTGATAAATAAAACACCGATGGGCAGGTTTGGTAAAGCAGAAGAAATAAATGGTGCTATACATTTTTTGTGTAGTCAGGCATCAAAATTTGTGACAGGTATAGTAATACCTATAGATGGCGGATTTAGTGCATACAGTGGAGTATAATAAGAAAAAGATAGATTGAGCGTGAGTTTTTTGCAAACATGGAGGTGGTACGGACCCAGTGATGTGGTTTCATTGGATGATATCCTACAAGCAGGGGCAAAAGGAGTAGTTACTGCGTTGCATCATATTCCTGTGGGCGATGTATGGACTATTGAGGAAATTAAGAAGAGAAAAAAGTTGATTGAGTGGGATGAGACAAGGGGTAAAAGCCGTAATCTGAAATGGTCTGTTGTAGAAAGTGTAAACATTCATGAGTCAATAAAACAAGGAATGCCTGAGCGGGATATCTTTATTGATAGGTACATTCAAACCTTGGAGAATTTAGCTGACTGCGGCATAAAGACCATTTGCTACAATTTCATGCCGATTTTAGACTGGACAAGAACTGATCTGGCATATGAATTGGAGGACGGTTCTAAAGCACTCAGGTTTGATGTCATTGATCTTGTAGTATTCGATTTGTTTATCCTCAAAAGAGAGGGGGTAGAGAAGGAATATTCATCAGAAGTCATCGAAAAAGCGACTGAAAGATTTGCTTCGTTAAACGTTGATGAGAAAGAACTGCTTCAAAACAACATATTAGCAGGTGTGCCGGGTACAGGTGAGGTTATTAAATTAGAGGATTTCAGAAAACAGCTTGCTAAGTACAAACATATTGATGCTCAGGTTTTGAAGGAAAACCTCAAATACTTTCTTGGAAGGGTTATTCCTGAAGCTGAAAAACGTGGGGCGAAAATGTGCTGCCATCCGGATGACCCGCCTTATTCTATTTTCGGATTACCTAGAATTATTTCTAATGAAGCAGATTTGGATTATCTCACCAGTTGTGTAGATAGCCCTAGCAATGGAATTACTTTTTGCACAGGATCACTGGGCCCTATCGCAAGCAATGATTTGCCAGCTATGATTAAAAGATTGGGACATAACATTCATTTTGTACACCTACGAAATGTGCAACGCCAAAAAGATGGAAGCTTTTATGAGGATGAGCATCTGGGTGGCAGCATTGATATGTACGCTGTTATGCTGGCGTTGATAAAAGAAGTAAAAATGAGAAAGCAAAAAGAGGTGGATTTTGTTCTACCCATGCGACCCGATCATGGTCACCAGATGCTAGATGATTTAAACAAACAACTTCCTTTTGCAGGATATTCAGCAATTGGGAGGTTAAAAGGATTGGCAGAACTGAGAGGATTGGAGATGGGAATAACGAATTCGTTAGAATGATTATAAAATCAGATCGGAGATACAAAAAACTAAATGGAGGATTATTTATACGCAGTAAAATGACTAGGAGAATTCTAATATTGGCAATTATTTTAACGATTAACGCTTCATCTTTCGCTCAAAAGCAACAATCAAATGAGTGGGTGAATCTTTTTAATGGAAAAAATTTAAGAGGATGGGAAATCCTAAACGGTACAGCAGATTACACCATTGATAATAGAGAGATTATAGGAACTAGCAAAACGGGAACCCCTACTACGTCCCTGACTACAAAAAAACATTACGGTGATTTCATCTTAGAATACGAGGTGAAAATGGAGCAGGGATTAAGCTCTAGTGTACAAGTTAGAAGTAATTATGTTGATCAGGATAAGAACAGTGTACAAGGTTATCAGGTCGTTGCTGATGGCTCAAAAAGGGCTTGGTCGGCAGGTATTTATGACGAAAGAAGGAAAGGGTGGCTCTACCCCATGGAGTATAACCAGAAAGCCAAAACGGCTTTTAAGGAAGGGGAGTGGAATACCTATCGGGTTGAAGCCATTGGGAATTCTATAAGAACTTGGTTAAATGGTGTTCCATGTGCAAACTTGGTTGATGATCAATCGGCAGTAGGCTTTATTGGCTTGCAGGTTCAAGGAATTAAGAATAAGAAAGAACTGGCCGGAAAAACTGTTCGTTGGAAAAATGTAAGGATAATGACTGGCGATCTGGAGCAAAATCGTACTCAGATGAAATCCGTGAGAGAGGTAAGTTACCTACAAAATAAGTTGACTGCCCTTGAACAAGAAAAAGGCTGGAAACTACTTTGGGACGGTAAAAGCAAGGATAACTGGAGGGGTGCTAAACTAGATGAGTTCCCGACAGGCGGCTGGAAAATCGATGATGGTATTTTATATGTAGTGCAATCAGATGGGAATGAGGCCGCTAATGGGGGTGATATTGTAACTAAAAAGCAATATGGAAATTTTATACTTGAACTAGACTTCAACCTGACCGAAGGCGCGAATAGTGGAGTTAAGTACTTCGTTCAGACAGACCTCAACAAAGGGGAAGGTTCGGCTATCGGCTGTGAATATCAACTAATAGACAATAACAAAATTTTAGATGGGAATAAGAAGTTGAGAGATACACATACACTAGGATCTTTGTATGATTTGATAGAAGCAGATGCCAGGTACTACAATAAAAACCTAAATCGAATAAGTTTTAATGGAATAGGAAACTGGAATAGAGCCAGAATAGAAGTGCTGGATAATAAGGTAACCCATTATCTGAATGGAATTAAAGTAGTAGAATACGAGCGGGGTACACAACAATGGCAAGCGTTAGTTAACTATAGCAAATATAAAAATTGGCCCAATTTTGGGAATTTCGATAAGGGGCACATCCTACTGCAAGACCATGGAGACAAAGTGTCTTTCAAAAACATTAAAATATTGGAACTATGGGATTAATGTCATTTAGTCAAGTACCAATGCCTTTGTGGGGCACAAGGCGATCTCTGATTTTTAGTATCCAGAGTTCAGATAAACAGGCTGCCACCCTACGCTAGCAGTGATGAAAAGCTTAATTAAACGACATTGATTATTAAATTAAGAAAAACTATCAGGAGCTATATTGAATTTATGCCAGGCGTTATAAAAATGAATAATATCTATTAATTTCAATTAGATCGAAGGAGTGGAATTATAGTTTTAGAACGATATAAAAAGAAAATATTCAAAAAATTGAACTTATGAAACCGACACGATTGAAGTAATCATTAAACACACAAGGCAATGATTATTTCAATCGTCAAAGGTTCCATCTGACAAATGAAAATAAATTATAAACAGATGAAAAAGGAAACATCTCGTAGAAGTTTTATAAAGAAAGCCACTTTAGGTACTGTAGGGGTTGCCTTAACCAGTACAGCAAACGGTTTGTCGGCAAAAAGTTATGCAAAAGTGAAAGGAGCGAATGACCGGATTTTCGTAGCCATTCAGGGCTTGGGAAGACGTTATGATGCATATATCCCTCCGATAGCACAAAAAGATAACAACGTTGAGCTGCTCTATTTATGTGATGTTATGAAAAGTCAACGTGAAAAAGCAGCTAAAAACTTTTCCAAATCAATTAAGAATAAACCTGTACTGGAAAATGACATCCGGAAGATCATGGATGACAAGAATGTTGATGCAATTTTTATGGCAACACCAGACCATTGGCATACCCCAGGTGCTTGTATGGCTATGCAAGCCGGAAAACATGTGTATTTGGAAAAGCCTTGTAGTCATAACCCCAGAGAAGGTGAACTAATCGTTGATTTTCAGCAAAAGTATGATAAAGTAGTTCAAATGGGTAACCAGCAGCGTTCGTCACCAACAACCACTGAAATCATTAAAGATATTCACCAGGGTGTGATTGGAAAGACCTATAAGGCAGTTGCCTTTTACTCCAATAGCAGAGGTGCAGTACCTGTACCCAAAAATGTAGATCCTCCTTCGGGCTTGGATTGGGGACTTTTTCAAGGCCCCGCACCAAGAAAAGCCTACACTCACAATATCTGGGACTACAATTGGCATTGGTACGGTTGGGATTATGGTACTGCCGAAATGGGCAATAATGCAACTCACGAACTGGATATTGCCCGATGGGCACTGAATGTAGATCGACCAACTAACGTAAACGTAAATGCCGGTAAATACCAATTTGTGGAGGATGGCTGGAGTATGTACGATACAATGGATGCAACATTTCGATTTGCCGATAACAAAACCATCACATGGGATGGAAAAAGTCGTAATAAATACAGCACATATTGCCGCAATAGGGGAACTATTATTTACGGTTCCAAGGGTTCAGTTTTTGTTAATGGAGATGGATACCAATTATTTAATTTAAAGGGGGAATTGTTAAAAGAAAAAGAGTTTGCCGGAGATGAGACAGGCATTGCACTAGGGGGTGGCGGAGACATGTCTACAATGCATGCGGTTAATTTTTTTGATGCTATCCGTGGAAAAGCCAAATTAACATCTCCTATTGAACAGGGTGTTGTAAGTCAATTGCTTACCCACTATGCCAATATATCGTACCGGATAGGCAAATCATTTGATGTAGATGATAAGACCGGACGCATTTACGACCGCGATGCCATGAACCTATGGGGTCGTGAATATGAGCCTGGGTGGGAGCCAAAGTTGTAAATGGTGGTAATTTAATTAATAGAATCAGATGATAGCAATGTTGGGAATTACATTTATTGGTTGAATTTAAGAGGGCTTTCCCAGAAAGTATCCCCAAAAACCAAAGAGAAATTACAGGAAAATTTACAGGAACACATGGACATGTTGCAAAATAACAAGCCACGAGTACGAAGCTATTTTAGACATAACGATATCCAATATGCCGCATAATATAATCACAAACTATATCTGCCGGGTTAATAGCATCTATACACTTCCGCAATCTGGGTATATATAAATCAATGTCGTTTAGTTAAGCTTTTCGTCACTGCCAACGAGGTGCGGCAGCCTGTTCATCGTTAACCCTGTATTTCTAATTTAGAGATTGCTTCGTTCTTCGCAATAACGTTCTTGAATTAACTAAACGACATTGATATAAAATGGATATATATGATTTGGCAGGAACTAAAGTTGCCAATGTTTTGCAGGAGAACAAAATGCCGCTGAGCATTCACTTGTTTGGAACATAACCGATAGTCGTACAAAACACTTTCAAAAGGTATTTACGTACTCAAAATATCTAGAGTAGGCGTTAGTACAACCACCAGCGTAATGATAGAATAAAATCTGGCAATTTATTAATCAGAATGTAAAAGCCGGTAGCAGATGCTATCGGCTTTTATTAGTATTATCAATAGGGGAATTAAGCCTTTGGTAGATATATACTGATGTAGTGCAGTGGTTTTGCATATTTCGTACAGGCACTATTTAAAAGCTTTTAATCTCTATATATGAAACATTTTTTTAGCCTAAGCCTGCTGTTATTTTTATTTTCTTGTCGTCAAAATTCTCCTCAAGTACAAACTGGCATTTTACAAACTCCTAATAATAGCTGGAAAGCACTTAATAATGAAGCCAGCCAATTAGGAAAAAAAGCATGGCAGCCTATGTTACAATATGTAGCCAATTTGCATCAAAAAAGCACTCACCCAGCCACTTACCCATTTGAATACGAGTGGGAAGAAATTGGCCCAGGTTATGTGTATGGTCCTGCATTTGGGCATTGGGATGTAGTGCATCAAATTATAGATGTAATGCCCGCCTACCCAACACATGCTTTGCACCAATTGTATAATAATGTAAAAAATCAGGAGTCAAGCGGTTTATTGCCTGGCTCTATTTGGATGGTTGGCGGGGCAGATGTGCCAAATATGAAAGTAAAAAGAGATAAGGTAGATTGGAATAAAAAAGACGCAGGACATCCACCTGTTTGGGTATTTGCAGTGCAGGGTTATATCGACCAAACAGAGAATAAAGAAGTATTAGATGCATTTTATTCTGCACTGGTGAGGCAAAATACTTGGTTCGAAAATGCTCGAAAAGCAGAAGGCGAAGGTTTTTTTTATAATGATATTTTACTGAAAAAAGGGGAAAGCGGTATAGGCCAAGGCATTCGATTTGATATGGATGAAATGGGGCCGTGGGCTTGTGTAGATGCCACCTCGCATGTGTATCTGCTTTATAAAACAGCAAACCGGTGGCCTAAAGAGCTAGGACTCGATAATGCGTTCTTCGAAAAAAGAGAAATAGAACCGGAAAATTTTATTCAGGATAGCCTGTTTTCGAATAAAGACGGTATGTTTTACGATATATGGGCTATTAAAGACAGCTCTTTAAAACAAACGGCTTTGGAAAATATGTGGCCTATGGTAGTTGGGGCTGCTACCGAAGGGCAAGCCAACAGGTTTATTGATGAATACTTGCTTAACCCCAAAGTGTTTTTTACCGAACACCCCCCAGCATCGGTAGGGGTTAACGACCCTAAGTTTGAATTAAGAATGTGGCGTGGCCCAGTTTGGAACAGCATGGGCTATTGGGCAGCAAGAGGGTGCTTAAACTACAGTCGCAAGGATGCCGCAGCTAAAATTCTTGAAAAAGCATTGGACAATACCGCCAAAGTGTTTAATAAAACAGGCACAATTTGGGAATTTTACCACCCACTTGGTGGCAGCCCTAAAGAGCTAGGGCGCAAGCCACATACCAACTATAACGTGCCTTGTAAAGATTATTTGGGACATAATCCCATAATTGCTATGGCACGAATGTATAAGTTGGCAACAGAAGAGGAAAACCCAACTTTAAACTAAATCAAATACCGAGAAAAACCCCAAAAAAATATTTATACACTTTTAAAAATACAAATGCTAAATAATAGAAACATACAATTTGTAATACTGGCTATAACCATCTTAGGATTAAGCTCTTGTAAACCTCAATCGGGGGAAAAAAATGAAGATAAATTTGCGCTAACGCCATTAAACTATGCGCATAAGATAAGTGCTAAAATTGACAGCTTGCTGACTTTAATGACCTTGGAAGAAAAACTAGGGCAACTTTCACAATTAAATAATGCTGGAGATAAACATATTGATAGTGTAACCATTAACGCCATTCGAAAAGGCGAAGTGGGTTCTCTGTTAATAAACAGAAGAAATTTTTATTCCATTGAAGAGCGTAATTTTTACCAAAAACTGGCTGTTGAGGAATCAAGGTTAGGCATTCCTATTATTTTTGGGCACGATGTAATCCATGGGTTTAGAACTATTTTTCCAACATCGTTGGCACAATCCTGTACATGGTCGCCCGATTTGGTGGAAAAAGGAGCAGAAGTGGCAGCCCGAGAAGCAGCAGCACAAGGAGTTGATTGGGCATTTGCCCCTATGGTTGATGTGGCCAGGGACCCCCGGTGGGGCAGAATTGCCGAAGGCTATGGCGAAGACTCCTACCTGAATGCAATTTTTGGGGCAGCCGTTGTTCAGGGCTATCAGGGAGCAGACATGTCGGCCACTGACAGGGTAGCTGCCTGTATGAAACACTATGTGGGATATGGTGCTGCCGTTGGTGGGCGTGGCAAGCAATTTACCGACATCTCCAAACGAACCCTTCACGAAGTGTATTTACCCCCATTTAAGGCAGGTGTTGAGCAAGGTGCACTTACCGTTATGACCGCCTTTAACGATATTAATGGTACGCCTGCAACCGCTTATACCTACGGTATTCGGGAGGTACTTAAAAAAGAATATGGGTTTAAAGGATTTGTAGTAAGCGATTGGGATGCCGTAAAGCACTTATTATGGCACGGTATTGCAGCCGATACCACCGATGCAGCTCAACTGGCATTGAATGCCGGGGTTGATATGGAAATGAAAACCATCTTTTACAAAAAATTAAAAGAGGCTTTGGCAGAGGGTACAGTTGCTATCGAAACCATTGATGATGCTGTACGAAGAATCCTTTATGTAAAGTATAAATTGGGCTTGTTTAACAGGCCTTATGTTAAAAAGGACAATACCAAAGAACTATTTTTATCGGCTGCGCATAGAAAAGAAGCGAGGGAAATGGCTGCTGCATCTATGGTATTACTGCAAAACAACAATAATGTGCTGCCTGTTACAGCCACTACTAAATCAATTGCCGTAGTAGGTGCATTTGCCAACGAACGCGATGTAATGGGTTGGTGGAAATCAACAGGGAAGTTTGAAGACGTAATAACTGCCTTTGACGGTATTAAATCAAATGCCAGCAACAAAGTGGCCGTTACAGATAAAATTATGGCTGATACAGACATCATCATTGCCTGTTTGGGCGAGCCCAGCCACTACTTTGGCGAAAGCCGCCATAGGGCCGATATAACGATTCCTGCCGAACAAGTGGAGTTTTTAAAAAGTTTGCAAAAGCACAATAAACCTATTGTGTTGGTGGTGTTTAATGGCAGGCCGCTCGATTTAAGTAATGTAACAGAGCTTGCCCAAAGTATTTTAATAGCATGGCATCCAGGTAGCGAAACAGGCAACGCCTTGGCCGATGTGCTATTTGGGTATCACAACCCTTATGCCAAGCTTACGGCTTCTTTTCCTCGCTCAGTAGGGCAGGTACCTGTTTACTACAGCCGCAGAAATAGCGGCAACCCAAATGGAAACAAGTATGTTGACCTTAGCGGAGAACCATTATTTCCATTTGGGTTTGGTTTGAGTTATACCACCTTTGAATATAGTGCGCTCGAAATAGAAAAAAATAAAATACCTGTAAACGGAACACTCAAACTTTCGGCAATAATTACCAATACGGGCGACAAAGATGGCTATGAAGTAGTACAATTATATGTGAGAGATTTAGTAGGCTCTACCACGCGCCCAGTTAAAGAACTAAAGGGGTTTCAGAAAATTAGGTTAAAATCAGGGGAATCTAAAAGGGTAAGTTTTACATTATCAACTAAAGAGTTGGCGGTGTTAAATAAAAACTTTGAACCTGTAATTGAGCCTGGGGGTTTTCATGTTTGGATAGCATCAAATTCTACAGAGGGGTTGCAAGGAGAATTCGAGATAGTTGAATGATAGTATATTAAGGCTTGTAATAAATTTACCTTGCGGATTTAAGGTAGCGATAACTATTTTAATTAATGTCGAACTCCTGTCAAAACCCATAACCCAATCGGACAAGATAATATAAAATACATAAATGAAGAATACATTTTAAAAAGATGCTTAATAACAAATTTCATTTAGGATTTTTTCCAACACCAATACAGCCATTGGGTAAATTGTCTGAAAGTTTTTCTGATTATAATATTTTTATTAAAAGAGATGACAATACAGGGTTGGCATCAGGAGGAAACAAAACAAGAAAACTCGAATACTTGATTCAGAAAGCGCTGGATGAAGGATGCGATACCATTATAACCGCTGGTGCCCAACAATCTAATCATTGTCGTCAAACCGCAGCCGCGTGTTCAATTGCTGGTTTAGCATGCCATTTAATGTTAGGGGGCAATGAGCCAGAGCATTATGGCGGCAATCTATTGCTATCCTCATTATTGGGTGCTACTATTCATTTTACACAAGAAAATAGAAAAGGAGAAGACATTTTTTTATTGCAAAAGAAATTAGAGGAAGAAGAAAAAAAATGTTTTATTATTCCTTATGGGGGATCGAACATCACAGGTGCATTAGGTTTTGTAAATGCTGCTAAAGAGCTAAAGGCGCAATTAATCGAGCAAAACTTAAAAATCGACTATATTTTCTTTGCTTCTAGTTCGGGTGGAATGCAAGCAGGCTTAACCTTAGGAATTGAACTATACAATTTAAAAACTGAACTGGTTCCTATAAATATTGATAAAGCAGAAACATATGGGCTTTCGCT
Source organism: Cyclobacteriaceae bacterium (assembly GCA_021648745.1). Taxonomy (GTDB): domain Bacteria; phylum Bacteroidota; class Bacteroidia; order Cytophagales; family Cyclobacteriaceae; genus JAKISE01. Next base: position 200 of record JAKISE010000077.1, on the reverse strand, counting down.
GGAAGAAATTGTTTTTAATATTATAACGGAAGGCAGTAAATTATTAGGGACTAAAAGAAAGTTTGAACTAGCTGATGTAACGCTAAATAAAGAGTACGATAAGGCAGGTTATGGAGTTGTTACCAGTAACGAAAAACTGGCAATACAAGAATTGGCTCGAAAAGAAGGAATACTGCTAGACCCAGTTTATATAGCTAGAG
>JAKISE010000076.1 GCA_021648745.1 Cyclobacteriaceae bacterium | reverse complement strand
AAATAAGTGAAACTATGACCCAAGATCACCTCTGGGGTGTTCCGCTAAAAGAAAAACAGATAGAAGAAGAGTTGAAGCTTGATGAGGTATATGATTTTTATAAAGACCGCTTTGCTTCGGCCAATGGCTTCACTTTTATTTTTGTAGGAAATATAGAGATTGATACAATCAAAAACCTCGTTACTCGCTACCTCGGCAGTCTTCTTTCAAACACAAAGGAAGAAAGCTCATGGAGAGATATAGGATTAAGGCGCCCTGAAGGAATTGTTAAAAAAACGATAATAAAAGGGGTTGATGATAAGAGCAAAGTTGACATGCGTTTTACCGGTACACTGGAATTTTCTCCTGATAAGAAAAAACAACTGAGCTTACTGGCTAAGCTATTGAAAATTAAATTAACAGAAGAAATGCGTGAAAAAATGGCTGGTGTCTATGGCGTTCAGGTTTCGGGTTTTGCTACTGATAGGCCTTACAGTTGGTACCGGATGAATGTACGGTTTACCTGTGCCCCTGAAAATGTAGATGAATTAATTAAAAAAGTGTTTGAAGAAATAGAGAAAATAAAAGAAAACGGTGCTTCCCAAGCTGATTTAGAAAAAATTAAGGAAGCAGAACTAGCCAATGCAAAAGAAGGTTTAAAATACAATAGCTATTGGAGTTCCAAGTTGAAAAATGCGTATGAATATGGCTGGAGTCCAGAAAAAATAATAGACTATGAAGCAGAAATAAATAAGCTCACTTCAAAAGATTTTAAAGAAGCAGCCAATACCTATTTCGACAATAATAACTATGCTGAGTTTATTTTAATACCTGAACAAAAAGATTGAGAGAGGAGATCCATAACAATTACCTAAGGGATTGAAAATAAAAAGATATTAGATTTTAGACACAAGACATAAGATAACTATTGTCTTATGTCTAAAATCTAACGTCTTGTATTTACTTACTATACCTCAAAATCGGGTACCTCAAATAGGCCTTTTCTCGGTGTTTTGATAAGTTATAAATAAACAATAACTGAGCGTATCCATCCTTAGCAAAACTTTCATCGTTGGCTTTCTTTTCCTCAAAATCAGATTTAATTTTAGGGTTATTGGCTAGAATTTCAATAGCTAAATCTTCAAATACATAGGCAGAAAATCCTTCCTTTTGTTGCAAAATAGTATCGAAGAAATTCCAGTTAAAATAGGAGTCAGTTGCTTGAGGTTCTAGGGTTTCCACAATATAGCGATTACGCCACTGGTTAACAGGCACCATTACATCTCCAGGTTGTAGTTCAACTTGTTCGGTTGAGGCAATAACACTTACATTGTAATGAGGAAAATGCCCTTCGTAAGCATTTGAGCGAGTTTTATACTCGGCAATATGATAGACTTCGGCACTAATCGTGCTGGGAGTTTTTACACGCTCTAATTCAACCCCATTCAATTCGAGCAGCTCAATAACCTTCCATTGATTTTTTGGGATAATATAGTAATCTGGTTTAGCAATTATTACGCCTGCTTTATAATGATTATAATAGGGGATCTTTTTTGCATAAGGCTTGTTTCTATTATATTTTAATCGTGTCTGCCCTGTAATTGCACTAATGGGGCGTTCAGCTTCGTATCCTTTAAAAACAATGGTATCTGCTTTTTTACCATCTAATACCCAAGTAATTGGAAATTCAGTTTGTGTCTTAACGGATTCCTTGGTTTTAGTTCTTAGCTCAATTATTTTGCCTGCATTGGCATTGGTAAAAGTAAGCAGCCCCAGTATATAATTATAGGTAGCTTCTACCCGTTGCTCAAATGTTTTCAGCATATGGGTTTCACTCATAAATCCCAAAGTGTGGAAAAGAGTCGTATAACCAGAGCTATAACGAGGTTGGTCAATGAATTTATTATAGCCTTGGTCTGGTGTTTTCATTCCCCAAGTATTTACATATGGCGTCATTAGCGAGCCTGCCTTTTCCATATAATCGTAATGGAAAGGTAATAACTCAGAGGTCATAAATTTAGCCAATGGGCCACCCAACTTTTCCGTTTGAGTTGGAATGGTAGTAGATACATATTGATAATCCGCTCCATTGCTAACGTGCGTATCTATGAATACATCAGGGTCAATTTCCTGAAATAATCGAATAAAACTTCTTGCATTACGAGTGTCTGCTTTAATAAAATCTCGGTTTAAATCAAAATTATTGGCATTGCCCCTAAATCCATATTCTTTGGGGCCATGTTGGTTAACTCTAGATGTAGAATTTCTGTTTAATACCCCACCGATATTATAGAATGGAATAATAACAACTACTGTATTCTCTAAGAGTTTATTCAGTTTTTCGTCTTCTATTAAATTGCGAGCAAGCATTTGAGAAGCTTCTACTCCATCAGGCTCACCAGGGTGGATGGCGTTATTAATTAATAAGAATGCCTTTCCAGCTGCTTTTAGTTTGGCTATATCAAAATCGCCAGATTTGGAAATGATAACTGTATGTAGAGGATACCCAGAGTCAGTAAGGCCTTTTTCAACGATACTTATTTCAGCGTATTTGTTGGCTAACTCTTTGTAAAAGGAAATTCCTTCTTTATAAGTAGAGGTTTCTAAGTGATTTGATTTTTCGTAAACCGTTAAAAATCCTTGCCCAACTAAGGGCAAGAATCCTGATAATAAAAACAGTAGCATTGTTATCGCTATCAATCTTACAGTCATTCCTGCCGTGCCCAAGGCCAGGCGGGCGAAGGCAGGAACCCCTTTATTATTTAACAGATTACTGCCTGCGCAGGAATGACGGCTATAATTACTCAAGATCAAACGATTTAATTTCTTCAAATGGGCTCAGGTCAGATTCGTTAACAAACTTTTGGTAAGTTGGCCAATCGTTCTTAAAAAACTCATTTGTTTTAGATAACCAAGGTAGTAATTTATTCTTCGCCTGAGTCATTGTGCGTGCTTGAGTTGGACCAGGCTTATTAAAAGCACCTAAGTACATAAAGTTCTTATAATAATAGTCCATTATGGAAGGAAATTCTTCCGCGGTAATTCCTTGTTTCTCATTTTTAGGCCCCACTAGCTCGTCCATAAGAATATTTATACTATCCTTAGTGGCTTTACTTGTGCTTCGCAACGAATCGTAGTCCTTGCCTTTATCTTTTATCTGCTTTAAAATACCATCAATTACTTTTTTACTATCTCGTAATTGAGCCATTGCATTGGCAGCTATTTCAATTTGAGATTCCACTTCCTTACTCGCCTTATAATTAGCCTCAAGAGTTGAAAGAGGAATGTCTAACCTTGGATCAAATTTTACATTAACCATTGTGGAATCTTTTTGGTTACCAAAGCTCATTACAATTTTATATGTGCCGGGCAAAACTCTAACACCTCCTCGTTCACCTCTATTTTTCTTAGGTGCTTTGCGAGAAGGGTAATTAATTCCCTTTTCATTCATTCTCCAGTACATTCTGTGCATTCCGTTTTTCTTGTACTTAGTCTTTACGGTTCTAATCAGCTCGCTGCTTTTGTTATATACCATAAATGAGATGGTATCATAAGCTATTTTAGTAGTGTCTTTTTTAGTTTCAACAGGTGCTGACTTTTTTTTCTTTCCTTTCTTTTTCTTAGAAGTAGATGTGCTTGGGTCTGCGTCTTTTTTCTCTTCAGGCTTGGTTACCGTGTATGTTATCATAGCCCCTCTTTTTCGGTTTTCACCTATATAGATAGCATCTCCTGCAAATCGGGTTCCTGAAGCTTGTTGGTTAGCTACAATGTAAGTGTCTGGTGTTGGATAAACTTTGATTGTTTTGGTTAAAGTACTTGTCCCATTTTTTGCTATGTCTCTTAAAGGGCGGATGTCATCCATTACCCAAGCCGCCCTACCAAATGTGCCTATTACCAAATCACTTTCTCTAGGTTGAATGGCCAAGTCCATGGTGGAAACAGAAGGGTATCCATTCGTCCATTTGGTCCAGCTTCCTCCTTTGTTAATACTTACATAAAGGCCGTGTTCCGTTCCTAAGAAAAGTAGGTTGGCCTCCTCCGTATCTTGAACCAGAGACAAACTGTATCCAAAGGTTTCATCTTCGTTAAGCATTTGCTTCCAGGTTTGACCATAATCAGTTGTGTGGAACAGGTAAGGCTTAAAATCAAATTGACGGTAATTATTTACTACCACAAACGCTTCGCCTGCATTAAACTTAGACGCCTTAATTTGTGGAATCCACCCATTTTTAGGCAGGCCTGCCATTTTTGAACTCAAGTTTATCCAGCTTTTACCTCCGTCTCTGGTGATTTGTACTTGGCCATCATCGGTACTCGCCCAAATCAATCCTTTTTCAACACTGCTTGGTTCAATCACTAAAACGGTTGTAAAGTTTTCAGCACCGGTAGCATCCATGGTAATACCACCACTTAAGTACTGCTTTTGTTTTTCAGGGTCGTTGGTGGTTAAATCAGGAGAAATAATTTCCCAAGAATCTCCTTGATCTGTGCTTTTATGTACAAACTGAGAGCCAAAATAAATGGTAGAGTGGTCAAAAGGGTCTTGTGCTATGGCCGAATTCCAATTAAAGCGAAGCTTTACATCTGGGTCGGGGTGAGTTGGACGAATCATTTTATTTAGGCCTGTCATCCGGTCGAATTGACCTACATAACCCTGTTGGCTCATAGCAAACCCGTAACGATTATCGTCCAAATCTGGCATGGCATCAAAGCCATCTCCAAACATTACTTCTTGCCAATAAGAATTACGAATACCACCTGATTTTAGCACATAAGCTGGGCCTACCCAGCTGCCATTATCTTGCATGCCTCCATATACATTATATGGAAAATCGTTATCCACATTAATATGATAGTATTGAGCCACAGGAATGTTCTCTGCAAAACGCCAGTTTTTTCCTCCATCTCTGGTAATGTTTAAGCCACCGTCATTCCCATCAATTATAAAGTTGGGGTCAGTAGGGTGTACATAAAAAGCATGGTGATCGGGATGTATGCCATTTTGAACATAGGAAGCGGCCCAAGTATTAAAAGATTTACCTCCATCTTCGCTCATATTAATGTAAGTAAATACAGAATACACTCGATTGTCATTAATAGGGTCAACAAAAAGATCAGCATAATAAAATGGGCGGTTTCCTATTCCACCAGAACCTCTGCCACTCGATTTATCATTTATTTTCTTCCAGGTATCTCCACCATCATCAGATCGGTAAAGTGCATTTTTTTTAGATTCAATTAAGGCATATATCCTTTTAGGGTTTGAAGGAGCAATAGCCACTCCAATTCTACCTAAATCACCTTCAGGTAAACCTTCTTTATCGGTTAACTTCTTCCAATTATCACCCCCATCATAGGTGATGTATAACCCTGAACCAGCCCCTCCAGAGGTAAACGTCCAAGGTTTGCGCTCGTGTTCCCACATGGCTGCAATTAGCTTATTAGGATTTTGAGGGTCAACCACTAAATCTCCTGTTCCAGTTGAGCTATTTACTTTTAAAATATGCTTCCATGTTTTTCCGCCATCCGTAGTTTTAAAAACGCCACGTTCAGGGTGTTTCCCCCAAGAAGAGCCAATTGCTCCTACATACACTGTGTTTGGGTCGTTTTTATCAATAATTATGCGATGGATATTTCTCGTTTTTTCTAGGCCCATTGATTGCCAATGCTTGCCACCGTCTAAGCTTTTATAAATACCATAACCACCTGTTACACTATTTCTTGGGTTTCCTTCACCTGTACCTGCCCACACTATATCGGTGTTTTGCTGGCTTATAGCTACAGCACCAATAGAGAGTACAGCTACACTATCAAATACTGGTTTCCAAGCTACTCCACCACTTTCAGATTTCCACAACCCTCCAGAAGCAGTTCCTGCGTACATTATTTGAGGGTTGTTGTGCACTACATCAAGTGCTGTAACTCGGCCACTCATGCCTCCAGGGCCAATATTTCTAGGCTCTATGCCTTTGAGCAACTTCATATCGAGTTGCTGAGCTTGTACATTAAAAGTAAAAAGAAGGGAGGCTAGAAAAAATGCACCATTCTTGAGAAAAATAAAAATAGGATTCATAATTCGGTGTATGTTAAGATCATCTAAACATACTAAAATTTTACTAATGGGTAAGTTTAATTACATAGGAGGTTGATAGTTTATATGGTTGAGTTCTAATTTTTACAGCAAGAATGGTGAAAAATAAAAGTAGTGCTCTTTTGACGCCCAACTCAAAAAAAATATTGTAGCGTCATTCCTGCGAAGGCAGGAATCTATAAATATGGGAAAGTTGTAATTGAAATGTAAGGACTAAAATTTAGTCACTTGTTTTATCATTGTACAAGCGGATTCCTGCCTTCGCAGGAATGACGTGTTTTTTGTTGGTGCTAATGGTTTATTTTTATTTGCTGTAATAATAAGAATTTAGCCGTTTATATTAATCTGTAAAGAATTTAAATCGCCAACTACTGAAGAGTGAATTTAGCTTAGTAATTATCAATATTGAGGAATTTATTTTAGCTTCGTTTTGTTCTTTAGAAAATACAAATATGAAAGAATTGAGTACTAAGGAGTTTGAAGAAATTATAAAGTCACAGGATAAACCAGTGGCGATAATGATAGTGGCCAGTTGGTGCCATAACTGCAAGGCATTAGCTCCCATTTTTGAAAAAACAGGAATAGAATTAGATGGAGTTGCCGATTTTAATTTCTTAAAGGTAGATGATAACAAAGAACTTGTTAAATCTTTAAAAATTATGGGTGTGCCTACTATGCTTTTTTATAGGCACGGAGTGTTGATTGCAAAAAAAATAGGCAATCAATCTCCTACAGTGATTAAAAAAGTAATTGATTCGTTGGTTAGTCTAACTCCCAAAGAAGCTAACGATAAGGAATATAGAAGCTTTTTTAGTAAGCTTTTTGGTAAGAGGTAAGATGTTGTAAACTAAAGTGGGTGTAATTTAAAGTACGTAATATGGTTAATAACTGAGTTGAATATGTATATTTCGATATGAAATTTTCAATTACTATTACTTTATTGGTTTTATCAAACCTTCTGTTCGCTCAAACTTTGGAAAAACCAAACGACTATCTAACTTCTGATTTTCATAAAAAGAGAAGAGAAGCTCTTCGAACAAAAATGCCGCAGAATTCTGTGGCCATATTTTTTGCAAACCCTGTAAGAAATCGAGCGAATGATGTAAGTTATGTCTATCATCAAGATCCTAATTTCTTTTACCTAACAGGGCATAGAGAGCCACATTCGGCTCTTCTAATTTTTAAGGATGAACAGTTGGTGGATGGGAACACTTTTAACGAGCTCATTTTTGTTCGAGCTCATGATGCACTGATGGAATTATACGAGGGAGCACGATTAGGGAAAGAAGGGGCAAAAGAACAATTAGGTTTTAAGGTAAGCTTTGAAAGCCCAAGTTTTGAAAATTTAAATCTCGATTTCTCAAAGTTTGAGAAGGTGTTATTTTATGATTTTAATAATGATGTAAGAAACACTACTGAAAAAGGTGATTTATATGATTTAATAAGCCAATTCAAACAAAAAGTAGGGTATCAACAAACGAATTTATCCATTGAACCCGATTTGAATAACCTTGATATTAAATTGTTAGATAGATATATGAATGAATTAAGGGGTGTTAAGACAAAAGAAGAACTGGTTTTACTAAGGAAAGCAATCAATATTTCTGCTGTAGGTCAAGTTGAAGTAATGAAAGCCCTTGAGCCAAACATGTCTGAAACAGAAATTCAGGGGCTTCACGAATTTGTTTTTAAAAAATATCAGGCCGAGTTTGAAGGCTACCCAAGCATTGTTGGAGCTGGAAATAATGGATGTGTATTGCATTATATAGATAATCATAAGCCTGAAATTGAAGACGGAGAGCTAATTTTGATGGATTTAGGAGCGGAGTATCGAGGTTATACGGCTGACGTTACCAGAACCATTCCTGTAAATGGCAAATTTTCGAAGGAACAAAAGCTAATATATGACCTGGTTTATGAAGCACAACAAGCAGCAGCAGACTCTTGTAAAGCTGGCTTACCTTTTTCTACACTTTATCAAATTACCGCTAACGTAGTTAATGAAGGTCTAGTTGAATTGGGTATTTATAAGAGCACTAATAGAGCAGATGTGATTAATTCAGAAACTGGAAGAAATCGATATTATCCTCATGGCTGCTGCCACCATATAGGATTAGACGTTCATGATAAGGGCATGTATGGTGTGCTTGAAGAAAATATGGTAATTACAATTGAACCAGGGATCTACATAAGCGAAGGAAGTCCAACCGAAGAAAGATGGTGGAAAATACCAGTCAGGATTGAAGATGACTATTTAGTTACGAAAGACGGATGTGAGCTTTTATCAGGTATGGCGCCACGAAAATCAGATGAGATCGAAAAATTAATGTCAGAGAAGAGCTTTTTTAGCAATTATAAACTTCCAGAGCTGGACGATAAATAAGCTTGCTGTATAATCTATATTAGAAAATGAAACTCGCAGCCATCGACATAGGCTCTAATGCCATCCGCCTTCAGATTACAAGGATACTCCCTCATAGTGACGGAGGGCTAACGTATAAAATTTTAGAGAATATCCGCTTCCCTTTGAGGTTGGGAGATGATGCCTTTAGAACAGGAGAAATTACTTTTAGGAATGAAACCAAGTTTATTCAGCTAATGTTGGCTTTTCGAACTATGTTAGATCTTTATGAGGTTGATGATGTGTACGGTTGTGCAACTGCCGCATTACGTGATGCCAATAATGGAGATCGTATCCTAAAACGATCTTATGATACAAGTGGACTTCATATTGATGTGATTACAGGAGAATTGGAAGCGGAGCTGCTGCAATTAGCAGTGCAAAAGAATAATACACTTACAGATTATATTCATGTAGATGTGGGTGGAGGTAGTACAGAGATTAGTTTGGTAAAAGATAGCAAGTCATATGCAAGAGATTCTTTTAAATTAGGATCGGTGAGAAATATGCGTAACCGCAATGACCCAAAAGAGTGGGATAGAATGGGAAATTGGATATTAAAGAACCAAAAGACCAAGCCGTTAATTGCAATAGGCACAGGTGGAAACATTAAAACTATTGGCAAAATTGCAAATATTAAGAAAGGGGAGAATATTTCATTAGAAATACTAACTAAGACAGTTGCTAAAATTAATGCGCTTTCAATTAAAGAACGAATTGATACTTACTCTATGCGTGAAGACCGAGCCGATGTAATTCCGTATGCTTCAGAAATTTATGTAAAGGTAATGGAGCTTTCAGATTCGAACCAAATGATGGTGCCAGATGTTGGGCTAAAAGATGGGATTATTGAAATGCTTTATGAAAGGATAAACTGATGGCATTCCTTAGGATGGGCTCAGGTTAGTAGGTAAGAATTATTTTTTTGAAAAATGTTTAATCCCATTTTTCAAGTAGTAATATTTGAATATAACTGAATGATTATAATTAATAATGAGCAACTTGCTTTACGAAACGGAAACGACAGAGAAGAAATTTGGGTTGCCTATAAAGGAGTAATTTATAATGTGGGAAATTCTAAATTATGGAGAGATGGAAAACATTATGAACATTGGGCCGGACAAGATTTAACCGATGAGCTCAAGGATGCTCCGCATACTGAAAAAGTATTTGAAAAATTTGAAAAAGTAGGTAAACTGGCAAACTAATGTGGTTAGTAGCAGATAGCGGATCAACAAAAACAGAATGGGCTTTATTTGACAATGATGGTGTACACAAGCAATTTCTTTCACTTGGGTTGAACCCTCTTTTTCTCTCCAAGAAAGAATTTAATACTGAAATTTTGAAATCTTTCTCTTCAAACGAAAGGTTGGATGTAACTAAGCTTTGGTTTTATGGGGCAGGTTGTGGTTCTGAGAAAGTAAAGGCTAAAACCAAATTGTGGCTAAAAGAGAGTTTTAAGAACGCCATAATTGATGTTAATTCAGATATGTTAGCCGCAGCCAGAGCCACCTGTGGAACTAGTAAAGGATTGGTGGCTATTTTAGGAACGGGCTCCAATAGTTGTTTTTTTGATGGGAATTTAATCAAAGAACAGGTTAAACCTCTTGGGTTTATTCTAGGTGATGAAGGAAGTGGGGCAGCCTTGGGGAAGGCTCTATTAAAAAATCTCTTAAGAAATCAATTCAATGCTAGTTTGTCGGCCTCTATCTACAAAGAAATTGGATTGAATTATGATGAAATAATTACCAAAGTCTATCGCTCTGAATGGCCGAGCCGATTTTTAGCCACTTGTGCAAAAATTTTACATGGTCATAGATTGGAAAAAGAAATAGCTGAAATTATAGAGGTTGAATTTGGCCGATTTGCTAATGTGATTAAGATGTATGATGCCCAATTGCCTGTGCATATTATAGGTTCGGTAGGCTATTATTTTGAAGAGGAAATTCGAAGTGCTTTAAGCAAGAATGATTTACAATTAGGCATAGTTTTGAAATCACCCGTGAGCGATTTGGTAGATTATCACCTCCAAAATAATTAGGGCTTACTCGATTTTTTTAATTTCGGCTAAAAGTGGAATTAAATAATTATTACCAGATTTGGCTTCGTAGCATAAGGCACGGGTTCTTCTTGATTTTACTTTTTTAAACATTCGCTGCTTAAATATAAAATCTTCCCCATCTTCAATGTCATTCACATAAATAGCATTTTCATCATTACTTGGGAATAAAATTGCCCACAGTCGTGGGTCAGCGGAAAGAGATGCCTTTGGATTCTTAAGATGCAAAGCTAGTGCCGAGAGTAAGTTAGTCTCAAATATGGAATGTGATAATAGAGGTGCCATTAATTTACGGAATGTGGCTTTCCATTCTTTACCGTGTGGCATCATTTTTCTCCCATATATAAGCATTACATCTAAATGAGCTAACTCGTGAATAAAGGTAATTAGAAATAAGGATGGAGATAGTCCTCTATTAATTGAAATTGTATGCGAGTTGGTTTGAGGCCAATATTTATAATGCCCAAATTTTGATTTTCGATTAAAACTAAGATCGAGTTTAAATTGGTAATTGGCACTTAAATCCGTGCAATATTCAAGCGCATTTGAAGGGATATATTGCTCTAAGGTGTTTTCCATTTTTGATAATTAAAAAGGGAGAAAACCATTGGCTTTCTCCCTTTTTTTAAAGTTTAGAACTTGCTAATCTTCTGTTGGGTGTTCCTCATCAGAAGGATGCTCTTCTTCATGTTGTGTCGAATCCATTGCAGCTTCCGGAGCCGCTTCTTCTACAACTTCAACTTCTTCTACAACTTCAACTTCTTCTGTAGTTGTTGCTTCTTCAGTTGAAGAGCTTTCGCCTCCACAAGCAACCATGCCAAACGTAAATCCTAGGGCAAGTAATACTGTTAGTAATTTTTTCATAATAAAAAATATTAGATTAAGAATGTTAGTAGATACTAAATTTCTGAAAAAATTAGTATAATCCTAATTTATAGCCTATTTTTTTCTGAAATATACTCTAATAGGTACACCTTCTAAATTGAAATGAGACCTTAATTTGTTCTCTAGAAACCTCTGATATGGAGCTTTAATATATTGAGGTAAGTTACAGAAAAATGCAAAACTTGTTGCTTGAGTTGGTAATTGCGTAATGTATTTAATCTTAATATGCTTGCCTTTTAAGGCAGGAGGGGGGTATCTTTCAATCTCTGGTAACATTGCATCGTTCAATTTTGAAGTAGGAATTTTCTGTGCACGACTCTCGTAAATTTCAACGGCCAACCCAATGGCTTTAAATATCCGTTGCTTATTAATTACCGAAGTAAATATGATTGGAGCATAACCTAAAGGGCCGAGCTTCTGCTTCATTTCTTCACGAATCCTAATGGCGGTATTGGTCTCCTTTTCAACCAAATCCCACTTATTAATCATTATTAACACACCTTTTCCGTATTTGTCCGCTAAGGCAATAATATTAACATCTTGTGCTTCTAATCCTCTTTCTGCATCGATTAGAATTATGCAGACATCACTATCTTGTAATGATTGTAAGGCCCGTAGTACGGAGTAGAACTCTATGTCTTCAGTAACTTTTGATTTTTTGCGAATCCCTGCTGTATCAGTTAGAATAAAATCTTTTCCGAATAAATTGTAGCGCGTATTGATTGAATCTCGAGTTGTTCCTGCTTGGTCAGTTACAATGTTTCTGTCGGTTCCGACCAAAGCATTTATAAAGGAAGATTTGCCTGCATTAGGCCTTCCTAAAATAGCTAGTCTTGGTATCCCTTCATCAGGGTTGCCCTTATCTTCCGATTCAAATGTGTTAACCACTGCATCAAGCAGCTCTCCTGTGCCAGATCCATTTGAAGATGAAATTGGAAATACATCATCAAAACCAAGTCCATAAAATTCTCCGGCCATAAAACTCATTTCTGTAGTGTCCGATTTATTTACAGCAATAAATACAGGCTTGCCTACTTGGCGTACTACTTTGGCAAAGTCTTCATCGAGCCCAGTCAATCCATCTTTAGCATCCACCATAAAAATAATACAAGAGGCCTCCCCTAAAGCAAGCTTCACTTGTTCTCGAATGGCGCCCTCAAAAATATCATCAGAACCGCTGACGTAACCACCCGTATCAATGGTGGTAAAGTGTTTACCTGTCCATTCGGCATAGCCGTACTGTCTGTCTCGTGTTACACCACTTTCATTATCCATGATAGCGGTTCTTTTTTCTACCAATCGGTTAAAAAAAGTTGATTTGCCTACATTAGGCCTGCCTACTATTGCAACTATATTTGCCATTTTATTTTCTAAACTTACAGTTTTATAAATACTTATATTGCTTCCGACCGAGTTTGGGTATTTATTTTAAGAAACATTAATGTGTTAATATTTGAATGATAAAAGGTGATATTTATTAGTAAATATGTTAGCTTATACATTCTCTCATTTAACTATTTAATCATTCTATAATTTTTATTAGTACCCAAATCCTTTAATGGATAACTTTTTATTTCGCCAATCATCTGCCACTTTCACATAGGTTTCTAAGTGAATTTGCTTATTAAAAAAAGTTTCTAAATCCTGACGAGCAGCAATGCCCACTTTTTTTAATGCTTCTCCTTTATGCCCAATAATGATGCCTTTTTGGCTTTTTCGTTCTACGTAAATTAGTGCTCTAATTCTAATTATTTTTTTGTCTTCCTTAAATTCCTCTACAATTACTTGGGTGCTATAGGGTACCTCCTTTTTATAATTCTGAAAAATTTTTTCCCGTACAATTTCTTCCACAAAGAATTTTTCGGGTTTGTCCGTCATTTCATCTTTTGGAAAATAAGCTTCGTGCTCAGGTAAGAGTTCTAAGATGCTGTTGAATAATAGGTTAATATTTTCTCCTTTAAGTGCGGATACTTCAATAGTTTTTGCTGGGGTAAAAACCTCGTGCCAGTAAGCTATTTTATCATACGCTTGCGAACCTTTTGACAAGTCAATTTTATTCAAAATCATTATAACGGGTTGTTCCAAGCTTTTAAGCCGTTGAATTAAATCTTCATCGTGCTTTTCATACAGGTCTGTAACAAAGAGAATTATATCGGCATCTTCTAATGAAGTACTTACAAACCGCATCATCGTACTTTGTAACTCATATTTGGGCTTTATAATACCCGGAGTGTCAGAATATACCACTTGAAAGTCCTCTCCACTCAAAATGCCCATAATTCTATGGCGGGTAGTTTGGGCCTTAGAGGTAATAATAGAAAGCCGTTCGCCCACCAATTGGTTTATGAGTGTTGACTTGCCCACATTTGGCTTGCCAATGATGCTAACGAACCCTGCTTTGTGTTTTTTATCTAACATAAAAAATAATATGTTGCAAAGGTATTTGTTTTTAATTAATAGCAATCTATTTTTGTACTCCCTTAGCAAAAGGCTAGGATTAATTAGTAAAACATATTTGAAATTTGGCGTGTGACATGAGTCATAAAGCCGTCTTTTAAGTGAAAATATATCGCGGGGTGGAGCAGTTGGTAGCTCGTCGGGCTCATAACCCGAAGGTCGTTGGTTCAAGTCCAACCCCCGCTACTCTTTAAAGGGTAACCCATGGGTTACCCTTTTTTTTATGCTTATGTTTAGCTAAGATTTACTTTTAAGATTAACTTAGATTTTCGAACTAATTTCTATTTTGAGGATGAAAAATTTAGTAATTATTTTAAACTTATTTTTTTCTGTTCATGCCCAAGGTCAAGTTGATTCTATTAAGGTTAAAACGAAAATTGTTCTTTTAAAGAATGAAAATCAACTACTCCCTTTTAAGCAGCTTGAGTTATTAGCTATTTCTTATGCTGATGGAAACTTAGAAAGATTCGGTAATAGATATACGGGAAACAAGGGAAAAACTCAAGTATTAATTACCGCAAATGCAGAATCAAATTCTCAAGAAGAAATCAAAATTCTTCTAATCATTGGTGATGAAATCCAAATAGAGGGAGATCAATTTAAAAAATTTCAATCTATTATATATCTAAGTGATAGTACTTTACAAATGTATGACTTGCTTTCTCAAATCCTTTTTGGGGGTCGTGGATTTACCGATACCCTCACCACAGAAACCTATGGATTTGAAGCTGGCACAGGCATTCAAACCAAGGGAGAGCTGCGGTTTAGCTTTGGAGCTCCTAAGGAAGTAGCAGTTGATTCAGCTTATTTGAATTATAAAATCGATTCCATTGCACTAATGGCCATAGATTCTGGAGTGGCACCGGGTATTCAAGTACTGGTGGCTCGAAATGGGAAGGTGATTTTACACAAAACTTATGGCTACTTAACTTACGAAAGCAAAGAACCTGTTAGGAAAGAACTGTTATACGATTTTGCTTCTATAACTAAAATAACAGGAGCCTTGCCTGCTCTAATGCAGCTTTACGATCAAGACAAGTTTAGCTTGGACGCAACAATGGGTACTTATTTGCCTTATTTCTCCAAAGGCAATAAAAAGGATTTACAGTACCGCCAGGTTCTATCTCATAATGCTAGATTAAAAGCTTGGATTCCGTATTGGACTACCACCATTAAGAAAAGTGGAAAGTATAAAAGAAATACACTTTCCCATGATTCAACAGCAAACTATTCGGTAAAAGTTGTAGATAAGCTTTATTTACATAAAGATTATAGAAATATTATTTACAAGCAGATTCGCAAATCTGCGTTGCGAGAAGAGCCAGGCTATAAATATTCGGGGTTGTCGTTTTATCTCTACCCAGATATAATAGAGCGAATTACCAAGCAAGACTATGAAACTTATTTAAAGATAAATGTGTATGAGCCTTTGGGTGCAAGTACCATTACTTATAATCCACTGAGATTTTATCCATTAAATAAGATTGTGCCAACAGAGATTGATACTTTTTTTAGAATGGCTCCTTTAAGAGGAACCGTACACGATGAAGGTGCCGCTATGATGAAAGGAGTATCTTCTAATGCGGGGTTGTTCGGAACCACATTAGACCTTGCTAAAATTATGCAAATGTATTTATGGATGGGGAGTTATGGCGATGAGCAGCTTATTTCTAAAAATACAATGGAATTGTTTACTGCTTGCCATTATTGCAATGAAGGTAATCGAAGAGGACTTGCCTTTGATAAGCCAGTGTTGAAAGACAAAAAATATGGTTCTACGGCCATAGATGCTTCACCACATAGTTTTGGACACTCTGGCTATACAGGCACTTTCGCTTGGGCTGATCCAGAAAATGGATTGCTATTTATTTTTATGTCTAATAGAGTATATCCAACTAGAGACAACCCCAAACTCTACCAACTAAATATAAGGCCTGCTATGCATCAAGCAATTTATAACGCTATTAAGGTTTATGGTAAAATGAATAATTAGGGTCTGCTGAAAAACTCGCGTTTCCATCACAATTTATGTTTTTGTCTTCAAGCCAGACGGGCTCTTACTTTTTGTCTTGACACAAAAAGTCAAGGCTATAAATTAAACCCGGTTTATGCAATAGAATAATCAAAAGGAGGGCTTAGGTTTTTAATTTGCGAGAAAATTCCCTCCATCCAAGGTCTTCGTTGGGTAGGCAAAGAGATTTTTAGCACCTTTTTATTGGCATGATTTACTGTCCAAGCTCCTAATGCAAAGCAATAGGGTTTTAATGTTTTAACCCGAAATATGCAATAGAATTTCTATTAGGCCTTTAACTCACTTCAAATCAGTCGCTTTGCTTTGTTTGTGTTCTCACCATAGCAGCGGTGCTATGCTTTCGAATCCAAACTGCCTGATTTA
>JAKISE010000075.1 GCA_021648745.1 Cyclobacteriaceae bacterium | reverse complement strand
AATATCTAGCAGGCAATCTTTTAGTAATAAAAATCTTAAAATAATCCATTATTTTTTCACTTTTTATTTCCAAAATCTCACCTACTATCTTATTTTCTGGCAGCATTCCTTAGGTCGAACTCAGGTTCTAAGTGAGCTTATTTAGCAACTCACCTGCTGACTTGCATAGAGTTTTTCATACTTTTGAAACTGCAAGATTGTAACCTATGTTTAGCCAAGAAGAAAAAGAACGATACAGCCGCCACTTCGTATTGCCCAATTTTGGGCAAGAGGCACAACTAAAATTAAAGAATTCTAGTGTGCTTGTGGTTGGTGCCGGTGGTTTGGGTGCTCCTGTGCTTCAATACCTAACCGCAGCAGGTGTAGGCAACATTGGCATTGCCGATTTTGATGTAGTTAGCTTATCAAACCTTCAGAGACAAGTTCTCTTTAATACCCTAACGGTGGGTTTAAACAAAGCTCTAGCAGCAGTTGAAGTATTAGAAGCACTCAACCCGAACGTTGCATTTAACATATTCACAAAAAAACTAACAAGCAATAATGCTTTATCAATCCTCTCCGATTTTGATGTAATTATTGATGGTACTGACAACTTTCCTACTCGTTATTTAGTAAACGATGCATGTGCGATATTAAACAAACCACTCGTCTATGGCTCTATTCACGGGTTTGAAGGGCAGTGTGCTGTATTTAACTATAAAGGAGGCCCTAATTACAGAGATATTCATCCTACCCCTCCAAACCCAAACTCAGTACCTAACTGTGCTGAGGGCGGGGTGTTAGGAGCACTAGCTGGCATTATTGGCTCTATGATGGCCGTTGAGGCAATTAAAATAGTAGGAGGTTTGGAACCTGGCTTAGCAGGTAAATTATATATGTTCGATAGCCTTCATTATTATAATCAAAAAATAAAGCTTGGAGACGCCAAGCCTGAAAACAAAGTAACTGAACTTATCGATTACGAAGCATTTTGCTCCGTCACTAAACCCACAAACTCAATAATGAAATCAGTTTCAACAACAGACCTAAAAAAATGGCTTAGAGATGCTCCAGAAAAATTTCAACTGGTAGATGTAAGAGAAGATAACGAACGAGCTATGGGGCATATTGGTGGTATCCATATTCCTTTAAATGAAATTCTTGAAAAGAAAGAAGAGATTACAGCAGATGGAAAAGTGATTTTTTATTGCTCAGGGGGTGTTAGAAGTGCCCATGCCATAATGCAATTAGCCAACCACACTAATGCTCAAAACTTTCATAACTTAGAAAATGGGCTTAAATTCTGGTAAGTACTTTTAATGATAGAGCGTTATACCATAACTAAAGATCAAGAGCAGATAGAACAAAAGTTCAACGCTCATTTTCCATCTTCTTACAAAAAAAGATTTAATGCTGCCCCTACACAGTTGTTACCAATTATTACATCAACTAATCCAACCCTGATAAAATATTTCTATTGGGGTACAGAGCCTAACCTATCTAAAAATAACATTATTGCCTCAAAGCTAATTAATGCACCTATTGAGCAGTTAACAGAAAAACATATGTATAAAAATGCACTTAAGGGAAGAAGGTGTGTAGTATTGGCCGATGGCCTTTATGTATGGAAATCAATATCTAAAAAAGGGCAAATTCCCTATATAATTGCATTAGCTGACAAAGAGCCTTTTATAATGGCGGGATTGTATGAGACCTATGAAAATATAGATGGCATTAAAGTAGGAACCTTTTCAATCATAACGCAAGCGGCTGATTCTAACATGGCAAAACTAACGGGTGAAATGCCCATTATTTTAAATAGTAGTCAAGGACAGAAATGGCTTAATACCACTAACACATTGGAGGAAAGTCTAGAGGTTTTAACTAATGCTCTTCCTTCTGAAATGGTGTCATACCCTGTCTCTCCTTTGGTTAATAATTTAGCGAACGATAGCTCTATCTTATTAAACCCTGCTCCTCCTGCCGATCAATTTGGCAACTATTCTTTATTTGATTAGTTCTTATCACCAATTAATTGGTTATTAGCTAAAAAGCATTTAATTTGCTTCATAACTCCATTTATTATGAATTCTAAGATTGTTGGAATTGGACATTATGTGCCAGAAAACGTTGTAACTAACGATGATTTAACCAAGTTTATTGATACCACCGATGAGTGGATTCAAGAGCGAACGGGCATCAAAGAACGAAGATGGTTTAACCCCGAAAAGGACACGGTGGCCAATATGGCAACGCGCGCCAGCAAACTTGCATTAGAGCGTGCTGGGCTTGAAGCCAGCGACATAGAATTTATTGTTTTTGCCACTATTACCCCAGATTATTTTTTCCCGGGCTCAGGTGTGTTATTGCAAAGGGAGCTCGGACTTGGAGGAGAAGTAGCTGCTATAGATATTAGAAATGCTTGTTCTGGTTTCATTTATGGTTTATCAACTGCCGATGCCTTTATTAAGTCGGGCATGTACAAAACCATTCTGGTAGTGGGTGCCGAAATTCAATCTTCCGCTTTAGACCAATCTACTGCAGGAAGAAGTACCAATGTAATTTTTGCGGATGGTGCTGGAGCAGCGATTATGCAGGCTACCGATGAAAACACAGGAGTTTTAACTACCCATTTACATTCAGATGGAAATTTTGCAGAGGAGTTATATGTAAAAGACCCAGGCAGTAGTCGTAAAGTAAGACTGAGCACCGAACTAATTGAAGGACCTAGTTTTAAGGTATATATGAATGGCACTCAAGTATTTAAGCATGCCGTAGTACGATTTGAAGAGGTAATTAACGAGGCACTTGAAGCCACAGGAAAAAAATCGGAAGACTTAGATCTATTCATTCCTCATCAAGCGAATTTACGTATTAGTCAATTTGTGCAACGTAAGCTTCAATTACCTGATGATAAAGTGTTTAATAATATCATGCATTATGGCAACACCACAGCCGCCTCCATACCCATTGCCATGAGTGAAGCTTGGGAACAAGGGAAACTTAAGAAGGGCGATTTACTGTGCATAGCAGCCTTTGGCAGTGGCTATACATGGGCTTCTGCTTTAATTGACTGGTCGTACTAAAACAAATAATTAGCTTGGCTAAACTTGGCAACAAAGGAGTTAGATTTAATATGCCCTCACTTTTTTGCCTTCCATAAAATTACTAAAGGCCTTATTTACTACTTTATGCCCTCCATTGGTAGGAAAATCTCCTGTAAAATACCAATCGCCTAGGTGGTTAGGAATAGCTTTATGCAAGTTTTCAATAGATTGAAAAATAACCTCTAATTCGGCAGTCATGCTTTCTGGTTTTACAATTTCAGCTATTTTATCTGTAATTTCTTGAGCCGTAAATTCTTTATAAAGAGCCTGCACAAAATTTGGTGGAGCAACCGCATCCTTATTTTCTTGGCATTTAAAATAAGCCTCATCTAATAAATTACGTTTCCCTGTATCCTCTAGTAAGCCTAACAATGCTCTGAAAGCAACAAATTCATGCATTTTAGACATGTCTATTCCATAGCAATCAGGGTAACGGATTTGTGGCGCAGAAGAAGTAACAACTACCTTTTTGGGCTGCAAACGGCCAATTAAAGTAAGAATGCTCTTTTCAAGTGTAGTACCTCTTACAATGGAATCATCAATAATAACCAAGGTATCAATGCCCTTTTTAATTACTTCGTACGTACTGTCATACACATGAGAAACAAGGTCATCTCTACTTGCATCATCGGTTATAAAAGTTCGCATTTTTACATCTTTAATCACAAGTTTTTCAACTCGTGGTTTCAAATGCATCAATTCTTTGGCAGAAATTTTAGTCTTTTTACCCTCTAGTGCTTTTAGTCTTTCTTTGGCTATATGTTCTTCAATTCCTTCGATCATGCCCAAAAAGGCGGTTTCGGCTGTGTTTGGAATAAAAGAAAATACGGTATTCTCTAAATCGTAATCAACGGCTTTTAGCACCTCTGGCACTAATAACCGACCTAGCTCTTTGCGCTCTTTGTAAATATCAGGATCGGTTCCTCTTGAGAAATAAATTCGTTCGAAGCTACACGATTTCTTTTCAAGGGTTTCTATGAACTGATTTTGCTTAAAATTACCATCTCTATCAATTACGAGAGCATGTCCAGGTTTAATCTCTTCAATTTGGTCATAATCTACATCAAAGGCCGTTTTTATTGCTGGCTTTTCTGAAGCCACCACAATTACTTCCTCGTCTGTGTAAAAGTAAGCAGGTCTAATTCCAGAAGGATCACGTGCGACAAAAGCAGAACCGCTGCCCGTTAAACCAGCCATCGCATACCCACCATCAAAATCTCTACATGCCTTTTGAAGTACATGAGTTAAATCCAATTCTTCGGCAATAATGTTGGCAATTTCCTTGTTCGAGTATTGAAATTTGTATTTATCAAAAAGTCGCTGGTTCTCTTCATCTAAGAAGTGACCAATTTTTTCCATTACGGTAACTGTGTCTGACTTTTCTTTCGGGTGTTGGCCTAGGTCAATTAAAATTTCAACCAACTCTTCCACATTGGTCATATTAAAATTACCTGCTAGTGCAAGGCTACGGCTCCGCCAGTTATTTTGCCTCAAAATTGGATGGCAATTTTCTATACTATTTTTACCATGAGTACCATAGCGCAAATGCCCCAACCATAACTGACCAGTAAAAGCAGAGTTCTCTCTAAGCCAGTTGGCATCATTATACAATTCACCTCCAATTTTGGAAGCCTTCATATACTTCTTATCAATCTTCCCAAAAATATCTGCAATAGGATCTTTGTTTACCGATCGGTAGCGACTAATATACTTACTGCCAGGTTGTTGATGGATTTTTATATTGGCAATACCGGCACCATCTTGTCCTCGATTCTTTTGCTTTTCCATAAGCAAATACATTTTTCGAGCTGCATAAGCAGGAGAACCATATTTTTCAATATAGTATTCGAGAGGTTTCCTGAGGCGGATAAGAGCAATACCGCACTCGTGTTTTATAAAGTCACTCATTGGGTTTCCGATTGCTATCGCAAAGTTAGTATGTTGTTTCTATTTTATTGGATGTTCCAATCTTTAGATTTATAAAATCTATAATTATTTTTCACTACTTAAGTTTTGTTGAAAATACAGAATCCCATAGCACTGTATAAAACCCATAATTCCCATTTGATTCTGCATGATGTTCTTTATGAAATACATTATTCCCCCAAAAACGAGCTCTTTTAGTTGAATTTGTATTTAGATGTGCTACGACCCCGTAAGCCCAGTTAAAGGTTATAAAAATCAAAAAGCTTAACAAGTTTAAGTTGAAAACATAGGCCGATAATGTTAATACTAAACCAAAAAAGAATGCTTCTAATGGATGCATCACGTACAAACTAAACTCATTAAAAAAAGTATGTGAGTGATGGTGTTTATGTAAAATTTTCAGTGGCCACATTTTATGAGATAAAAAATGTAGGAAGTACATAAAAAAATCAAACACTAAAATTAAGAGAACCAAGTCTCTAAAAAAGAACTCATCAGTAAACACAATGGAACCATTTAAGTACAGTAAATATCCTGGAATGGCCGTTAAAATATTAACCAGCACTATGATTAAGCTCGCTTTTACATCTTGCTTGGTAATCTCTAAACTCTTTAAATTTCGATGTTTAGACCACAAAAAACTGATCAAGATATTAACAGCATACATCGCAATGTTTGATATTATTAAAACCAACCAAAAAAAATATCCATTCTTTAATAAGTCCATTCAATAATTAGAATTTGATTAACATATTTATTCCCATAGCTGGTGTTTTTGCAATACAACCGGCTCCCCAAAAAACAGTTTTGCAGAATGCTCAAAAGACTCCGTAAGATCGGAAACAAAAAACTGATTATTTCCTTTCTGTGTAGACGTAGTTGATAAATCAGAGGAGGCTAAAAACTCTTTTAAGAATTCTGCAGTTATGATAGAAGAATCAAGAATGTTAACTTGGTTATCATAGAACTGACTAAGCTCATTTTTAATAAGCGGGTAATGCGTGCAACCTAATACTAAAGAATCAATATTTTTAAGAGAAGCATCTCTTAAATACTTTTCAATTATATTGTGCGCTATTTTATTATGCAAAAAACCTTCTTCAATCATTGGAACAAGCAAAGGAGTGGCCAATGATTTTACATTTATGCTAGAGTTAGTATTTTTAATAGAGCGTGAATAAATATTAGAATTTACCGTTTGCTTTGTACCAATAACTCCAACCGTTTTATCACTCTCATTCTTAACTACAAAGTCGACCATAGGCTCAATTACATTAACAATAGTGGCTCTACTGGCAACATACTCTTTTAGTAAATCATTAGCCGCTGCAGAAGCAGAGTTGCAGGCAATAACAATTATTTTGCAATTTTGTTGTAAGAAAAAATCTGCAATTTTAATGGCATACGCCTGAATGGTAGCCGTTGATTTATCGCCATAGGGCAAATGAGCTGTATCCCCAAAATAGATTAAATGCTCATTAGGAAGCTCTTCCTTAATGGCATGTGCCACAGTGAGACCTCCAATTCCGCTATCAAAAATTCCTATGGGTGCATTTTTTTGCATAAGCAAAGATGTTATAATCGAATTTTAAAAAACACCTTTATACCTAAAATAAATAGCTGTAGCCCAATGGAATAATTGCCCGACTTTAACGACATTTTACCTTCGTAGGCGATTCGTTTTAAAAGGGCCCCATCTTCTGCCTTATCTCTGTTTAGTCCAAATGCAGTTTTGCAAATTGCAAATGTGGAGTGTAACATTTTACTATTTTTTACATATTGATTAGAAGAAACAGAGCTTGAAAGTATTCGTTTTTTAACTGTTATTTCAGAACTGTAGCAATAATTGGTTGTCCGAGAGGATCGTACTAAAAAGTCAAAATCTTCATAAGCTAAGTCTTCATTATAACCATTCAACCTATCCAATAAAGTTTTTCGGTACACCATTGTGGGAGGGCTTATAAAGTATTTACCTAGTATAATTTTATACACATCACCCTCAGGAACCACTCCACTCTTAAAAAACGATTTTGTCAAGTGATTTCCTACTTCTTCCCCAACCGAATTTATCAAAGTAGAATCGGCAAAAAATACGCCATAACCATCATCACTTTTAGTAAATCTTTCAACCGCAGTTTCAATGCTTTGAGGCAACAACATATCATCTGCTGAAAGATCAATAACGTATTCTCCTTTCGCTAGTCTAAGTGCTTTATTAAAAGTTTTACAATGCCCAATATTTTTCGAATTTAGTACTAACTCACACTCAAGGCCTGTTGCTAACCTTTCAATTACTTTTTGACTATCATCTGTGCTTGCATCATCAGCTATAATTAACTGTAAGTGAGGGTACTCTAAATTTCTAATTGAGTTTAACGCATCCTCAATATAGGGCGAGTGGTTAAAACTAATGCAGATTATGGTTACTAAGGGCTGCTGCATAAATTAGATAGTTAATAAATAGGTACGTTTAGCAGCTAGCTGTGCTCCCAGATTTTTTTTAAAGTTAAAAAGTCCTTCATTCAAAACTCCATCCAAGGAGGAAGTTCCTAAATCAAGCACCTTGTACTCATTTTCGTAGCCATAATTGTAAATATTATTTACAAGATAAGCAAGTGGACTATATTTCCTATATGCTTCGTCATCTGCATGATAAAAATTATAGAGAATATTTTTATTGACTACCACAGTAACTGAAGTCGCAATAATCCTCTCCTTGTCTTTAATAACAAATAATAAATAATTAGCTGGGTTATGTTTGATAGTACTTTCAAGTGCTTCGAAAGTCATACTAGTACTATAATTTTTTCTTTCTCTAGTTTTACGAATGAGTTGATAAATATCTGACAAACTATCTGATTCAACGCTGGAGAATTCAAATTCCATTTTGAAGCATTGTTTAATCTTTTTAATTTCATTGCGTTTAGCAACCTTATTATAGGTCAGATGAGTAATAGGAATATGCTGATTGATTTCTGAAGTGCTTTCTATAAATCCGTTGCCCACTAAAACTTTATGAATCAACTTTGAGTTCTCCCAGTAATTCGGAAACCCCTTTATTTCAATTGTTTTTACTTTTAATAATTCTAACTGCTGAATTAGGGCACAAATAAACCAGTTTAGCTCTTGTTCGCTAAGTAATGTAGAAAAATCAAACGAACCAAAAGTGCTTTGATACCCAGAAATGGCTACATCTTCTTTGATATAAAAAAAGATCTGAGCCATAGGTTGGTCACCAAATAATTGCCATCCTCTTACTTGGAATTGCTTATTCAATAAATATGGAGTAGAGTTAAAAAAATGAGCACCTTCCATGCTTTGCTGAAGAGAAATTTCTCTAATCTGAAGTGATTTTTTTATGGCTAAGCTCATCTACTACCAAAGTAGTATTTTTGATTTATAACTCATCGTATAAAATATAGTTTAGAAAAATTGACGGATCATTTTTTTACCATAAGCACAAACGGAACGGGGCTGTACAAAGAAAAAGGGAGCAAATTTCTAGGTTTTTCTTATCCTGTTCAATCCTTACAACATGTAAACGAAAGGCTTGCAGAGTTAAGAAAAGAATACCACGATGCACGACACCACTGCTATGCCTATATGTTAGGTGCTGAAAGTAAAGACTGCCGAGCAAATGATGACGGTGAGCCAAACCACTCAGCTGGTGATCCAATTTTAGGCCAAATACGATCATTGAAGCTCACCAATACACTTGTAGTGGTAGTTCGATATTTTGGAGGCACCAAATTAGGCGTTAGCGGATTAATACATGCTTACAAAATAGCAGCTGAAGCAGCCCTTAAAAATAGTACAGTTGCAAAAAAATACATTACAGTTCCTCTTCACATTTCATATAACTATACTTCTACAAACGAAGTGATGAAACTGATAGACCTATTTAACCTGAATATTATCAATCAGGAATTTTCTGAAAGATGTTCGCTTGAAGCGACTATTGTTATTAGCAATCAAAAACAGGCATTAAAAGAGTTAAAGCTGCTGATTGATACAGGGCACGATATCCAAATTTTATAAAAATCTACCCCTAACATAGTATATTATATATATTATATTAGACTATATAAAGTATTTTGACCAAATGGCAAAAATAAACGTATAGTACTTGGCTATACAAGGTACTTTAGCCGTACAACATATCAACAACTCAAAATAACTCATTATGAAACGACAAAACTCAACTCCTCATCGACAACCCTCGGGCAAAATTCCAATACCTGCAACTGAAGTTTCAGGTTACTAAATTTTAATTGAACGCCCTATCAAACTTTTTTGGACACGTTCTTAAATCTCAAATAATGAAATTGGAAAACACTCAAACTCAAATGCGTAAAGGCATACTCGAATACTGCATTCTGCAGATTATTGCTCGAGGTGAAGTATATGCATCAGATCTCCTTCGAGAGCTTACAGATGCAAAAATCATGATTGTAGAGGGTACTCTATATCCCCTACTTACCCGTTTACGAAAGGCTGAATTGGTTGAGTATAAATGGGTAGAATCATTGTCAGGGCCACCACGTAAGTATTATACACTTACAAAAGATGGCAATTCTTTCCTTGATAATCTGGACCACACCTGGGCAGATTTGGTAAAATCAACCAAATTAATTACAAACAGAACCAAGAAAGCTAATAAGTAATATTAGCACCTGACGAAAACATTAAGACAATGAAAAAAAATATAAGTATCAATATAAGCGGCATCATTTTTCATATTGAAGAAGATGGGTACGACCGCCTCAAAGAATATTTAGACTCAATCAATAAATACTTTTCCACTTTTGATGATAGCAGTGAAATTATTGCTGACATAGAAAGTAGAATTGCAGAAATATTCCTTGAAAAATTAAAGGATGAGAAACAGGTCATTACGAACGAAGATGTTGTAGCTCTAGCCGCAACTATGGGCAGTATTCAAGATTTTCAAGCTGCTGAAGAAGAGGCAGATCTTGATTATAAAGAAGAAGCTAATGAGGAACAATCTACTCAAGAAGGTTTTGCTAGTGCCGCAAACCCCCATCAGAAAAAATTGCACAGAGATAATAAACGCAAACTGGTTGGTGGAGTAGCCTCAGGAATTGCTAATTA
The DNA here is from genome assembly GCA_021648745.1 of Cyclobacteriaceae bacterium. GTDB lineage: Bacteria > Bacteroidota > Bacteroidia > Cytophagales > Cyclobacteriaceae > JAKISE01. Next base: position 6,159 of record JAKISE010000075.1, on the reverse strand, counting down.
TTTCTCAATAGACCCTGTTTGGGTACGCTTAGGGTTTATAGTACTCTTATTCGATGTGTTTATCACATTTTCTGTTAGTCCCATAGCCTTTATCGCTTACATTATTATGTGGATTGCTGTACCAGGCTCAGATACTTTAGAGGAAGACAAATCAATGAAGAAACTGTATCGCAACCCAGAAGGGAAAGTAATAGCTGGGGTCTCACAAGGTCTGGCTAAATACTTAGCTATTGACATTACAGTTGTACGGGTTCTGTTTGTATTATCTATCTTTTTAGGAGGCACAGGCTTATTGGTGTATGCAGTATTATGGATAATTCTACCAGAAGCAACCAGTATAACTGATCGTGTACAAATGGAGGGAGATGAGATAACCCTTGAAAATATTGATTCAAGTATTAAAAAAGCGCAAGTTAAAGAAGCCAACCCAACCGAAGAATCGAAGCTCGCTACAGTGCTATTGTTTCCGTTTAGAATATTAGGCACTATATTTAAAGGAGTTGCTCATGCTTTTTCACCAATTTTCAACTTTATAGGCCAGTTGGTAAGAATATTTGCAGGACTCGTAATAACCATTGTGGGAATTAGTACCCTATTTTCAGTTACAATAACAATTATTGCCTTACTAGGTGTTTTATCAGGCGTGAACTATTTACATCTCGATTTCTTACCATTCGATGTATTAAGTGATTCGCTACCAACTTTTGGTATTTTAGGAACATATTTAGTCATAGCCATCCCTTCTCTATTACTATTATTGGTGGGCATATCGTTACTTTCTAAAAAATCTGTTATTTCACCAACATTTGGGTGGGCCTTATTTGGCATTTGGATTATTGGCGCTGGAATGATGGCCGTAACCATTCCTAATGTATTATTCCAATACAAAGAACACGCAAGGGTTTCTGAAACTACCATGTTTAATGCAGAATACCAAGGTATATATTTCGACATATCTAACACAGACTTAGATAATTATGATGGCTTAAAACTTAAAATGAAGGGGTATGATGGAGACGAAATCAAACTTATCTCGGAGTATTCAGCACAAGGACCTACCAAAAGAGAAGCTACAAAAAATGCCAAAATGATTATGTATAACGTAGTGCAAAATGATTCTGTTATAACGTTTGATTCAAATATTCAATTTAAAGAAAATGCTATTTTCAGAGACCAAGAATTGAAGTTAACACTAATGATTCCATATAGTCTCAAATTTAATATGAACGAAGATTTTAACGATTTATTAAGTTACGGAATTTACCCTTATGGGTTTTACAGGGCCGATATAAAGGACAATACTTTTTATTTTAACGAATCGGGACTTGATTGCACTACCTGTTTAACTAGTGAAAGAAGTGAAGATAGACGGAGAGATAATTATGAAGAAGTATTTGAAGAAAGCTCCTCAACCTATGGAAACTCTAAAGCATATAGTTTTGAAAATTTCGATGCCCTAAGTATTACTGGTCCTTTTAGCATAAGCATTGCTCAAGGTGATGAATATCGGGTGGTGTTAAGTGGGCAAGAACACAAAATGCAAGAAATTGACGTTTCTGAACAAAATGGGGTACTAAATATTGGTTATAACAAAGACGACATTGATTTATACAAAGGGTATAGAAAGTTAAAATTGAGAATAATAATGCCCAATTTAACCAACTTAAACATTAAGGGAGCTTCTGTAGGAAATATTGCAGGGTTCGAAGAAGAAAGAATGAATATCAGGCTTTCAGCGGCCTCTGAAATTACCATTGATTCAGATATCAGCTATATTAATGTTAACCTAAGTAGTGCATCAACGCTTGATTTAATTGGAACAGGAAATACTGTGGAGGCCAATCTTTCATCAGCCGCACAATTAAAAGCCTATAAATTTAATGCCCAACATGTGAGTGTAAAAGTTAGTAGTGCCGCTAAAGCCAAAGTATATGCTACTGAAACATTAAGTATTAGTGCTTCTTCTCTTGGCGATGTAAAATATAGAGGTGGCGCTACAGTTACCAAACGTAGAGCTTCTTCACTTGGTAATATTTCAGAAGATTAAAATCATTGCCCTCTTCAAAATAGCTGAAACCTGTAAATTAGGTTTCAGCTATTTTTTTGCATTATTTTTGACAAGCTATGCAACCAATTACTCGCAAGTTGTATCACCTTAGTGAACGATCTTTTAAATGATTTTAACCATCAAAAAATCTAATACCCTTGAGTCGCTTATTGAGCAGTGCCGATCAAATAATGGGAAAGCACAACGCTTAATGTATGATCGGCTTTCTCCTAAAATGATGGGCGTATGCCGTAGATATATCTCGGATATTTCTGAAGCAGAAACCGTTTTAGTAACAGGGTTTTTGAAGGTATTTAATAAGATTAATCAGTTTTCTGGAGCAGGAAACTTTGAAGGGTGGGTACGAAGAATAATGGTAAACGAATCGTTATTATACCTGCGAAAAAATAAAAGTATGTATTTGGAGGTAGATATAGAAGAGGCCAATGAAGAGCCTAACTATGGACAAGCAGGCTATCTATTTGAAGAACGAGAACTACTAGAATTGATCAACAATCTTCCAGTAGGCTATCGTACCGTATTTAATCTTTATGCTATTGAAGGATATTCGCATAAAGAAATAGCGGAGCAAATGGGTATTAATGAAAGCACCTCCAAATCGCAATTAAGCAGAGCTCGCTCAATGCTTAAAAGCAAAGTGCTTAAAAGAGAATCTAGGCCTGGTATATCAGGGTCTGGAGGTTGAACAAAACATAGTATATTATGAAAAATCAGGACGAGCAAATTGATAAGCTATTTAAAAATGGCCTAAGCAGTTATTACGAAACTCCATCTTCCTCAGCTTGGAGCTCTATTGAAACACAGCTTTCTAAAAAAAATACTCAACTTAAGTATTGGGTAGCCGCTTCTGTTGCAGCCGTTATAATTAGCTCTGTTATGGCCTGGAATAACTTTCTAGCACCTACCAAATCAATTGATTACGAAATGGCAAGCACTGCTCTCCAAGTCAATTACCCCCAAAAGCAGTTTATTCCTGTTCCTATTTTAATACATACAACTACCATTGTTTATATCGAAAAAGAAGCTGAGAGCCCAAAAACAGTAATCAGTACCACACCTGATAACATTTCTATTGATAACCCAACGTTGGTTTCATCTTTTGACATTAAACCTTTGGCTAATCCATATAACTTAAATACTGAGATTGCAAACCTTACAACAGTCAATCTTGTATATACTCCCGATCAACAAATAACAATTATCTATAAAAAAGGGGACCCTAAGCGTCCTAAACTGGCCAAAGCAGCCAGCTTTCTTAGGCAGGTAAGGGAAGGTGAACGGCCTCTTATTGATTTCGAAAAATTATCGACCGGGCTTATGGCTCGTAGAGAAACAACTAATAACTCAAATAATTAACTCATGACAACAATTTACAAATTACTCATGGTAGGCATAATAGCCTCCCTTAGCTCTGCTATGCCTACCTTGGCGGCAGACAAGCTCACCGACACAGTGTTCAATTCTAACCCAGAAAGAGACACTGTCATTATTAAGTTTGGTAAAAACAGCCAAATTATTCTTTACATTGATAATAAAAAGGACTTGGAAAAAATATCGCAGTATGATATTAATAGGATGCTGCAAGATTTAAATATGAGTATTACCGAAATGGACGACTCAACCAAAGTACTTACCATAGAAGATGAAACCGGGAGCAAGTATTTAAAGGACACCACTATTATTATCACCAAAATTGAACCTGACAATAATTGGGATTCTGATAGTGATGAAGGTTCTAATAAAAGAAGGTATTCGCCTCGATCCAAGTACTTTTTTAATCTTGATATTGCACTAGACAACTATTTAGAAAGTGGCGAATTCCCCAATGGTAATGAGTTGTATGCTGTAAATCCCATAGGGTCTTGGTATTGGGCCTTTGGCCCCACCTATCGCACCCATCTTTTTGGGGCGGTTTTTATAGATTTAGGCATGAATGCTGCACTAAATGTATATCGTTTTGATAACCCTAGAACACGATTAAATAAAACCCCAACTGGTATTGAATTTACTGAAGACTTATCTGCTGTTGCTCACAAGAAGAGTAAGCTAGCTACTTGGCATATTCAAGCAAAAGCTATACCTATGATAGCATTTGGCAGTGATAAAAGAAAGAGTTTTAGACTATGGAATCAAATTGATAAAGGTGTTAGGTTTGGTGTTGGCCCTTATGCGGGTTATAGAATATGGAGCAGAACGAAATACATCTACGATGAAAATGGTGATAAAAAGAAAGATAAAAACACTGGAAATTTCCTTTTAAACAATGTTCGTTATGGGCTCAGAGGTCAGTTTGGGTTTAAAGGAATTGATTTATTTGTGGAGTATGATCTCAACGAAATGTTTCAAGCCGACAGTGGAGCACCCGTGTTACAAAGGATACAGTTTGGTATAACGCTGTAAATTTAACACATCAGTCAAAAAAATCTTCTGCTAATTACAATTGGCAGGAGATTTTTTGTGCTCAAAAGCTACTTCTATGGCCCAATTTGGAATTAGCATAATAATCCGTCTTATTTGTGTAGTAACTTAATATCAGCAAATGAATAAACTGCTCAAAAAAGGGCTAATCACTGTTGTATTCTTAGGAGTTCTAGGATACGCAGCCTTCCGTATTGTAATAAATGAAACCAAAAAAAATAGCCCTCAAGATATTGCTGCCTTTGTTGATGATGATTTAGAAATTCAAGTAGTGTATTGTCAGCCCTTAAAAAAAGGGAGAACAGTTTTTGGCACAGAGTCAGAAGGAGCTCTACAACCTTATGGCCAGTATTGGAGGTTGGGCGCTAATGAAGCCACCACCGTTGAAACCAATCAAACTCTGATTATTGAAGGAAACGAACTAGAAAAAGGAATCTATTCTATTTATGCCATCCCGGGTAGAGAAACTTGGAAAATTGGCTTCAATAAAGAGGCAGACCGATGGGGTGCTGGTGAGCCCAATTATGAAAAAGATTTATTTGTGGTTGAAGTACCAGTTTATTATACAAAGGAAACTACAGAGCAGTTCAACATTAATATTACTAAAGAGGGAATAGTGTTTAAATGGGATACATCAAAGGTTATATTACCCTTTACTGTAACCGAGTAAAAATTAACTAACACACTAAAAAAGCCCTTTTGAACTATTTCAAAAGGGCTTTTTTAGTACATAGAGCATCTTACTTTATAACCTAATCGATGCTCAAAAGCTCTACTTCAAATATCAATGCTGAATGGGGTCCAATATCTGCACCAGCACCTCTATCACCATAAGCTAATTCAGAAGGAATAAAAAGTTTCCACTTAGCACCTACTTCCATTAACTGAAGTGCTTCTGTCCATCCTTTAATAACTCCACTTACTGGAAATGAAGCTGGCTGTCCTCTTTGAACCGAGCTGTCAAATACATTTCCGTCAATTGTAGTACCATGGTAATGCGTAGTAACATTGCTATTCAAGTTTGGTTTTTCTCCCTTACCTTCCACCATAACAGAGTACTGCAAACCACTTGGTAGAGAAATTACACCTGATTTAGATTTATTCTCCACTAAAAATGCTTCTCCGTCTTCTTTGTTAGTGCCTTGCTGTTCTTTTTGCAATTCTGAGAAGTAGGCATTTAATGTTTCTACAACTTCTTTTTCATCAATTTTTGTTGGTTTACCAGTAAATACATCCTGTACTGCTTCGGTAAATTCGTTAATATCCAAGCCTTTTAGGCCTTGAGATTGAAGGTTTCGAGCAATGCTCACACCTAAACTATAACTTACTTTCGATAATTCTTCTGCCATTATTATATATTGTTAAAAATCAAGCCGCAAATCTAATGAATCTATTCCTATTCCCTATTAGAGCCAAGGATTCCATTAAAAACCGAAGTTGAAATAGAAAGAATTATGCTAAAAAGAAAGGCAGACCAAAACCCGTTAACATAAAAATCATCTACAAACCAATCTACTAAAAGTATGTTTATGGCATTTATAACTAGTACCTTAAATCCGCAAGCGTTAATTAAAAAAGAGCCAAAAAGTGCTTAAATAAAACCCATTTAAACTTTTTTGACTCAACATTCTTCACTTATTTAGGTGTGCAAACAAAAAAATAAAGAAGAAATG
>JAKISE010000005.1 GCA_021648745.1 Cyclobacteriaceae bacterium | reverse complement strand
TTCAAGGTGGTTGCCCAGATGGCACCGGAGCTGGTGGCCCAGGATATTCTATAAAATGCGAACTTGATGGAGACAATCAATACCATGACAAAGGGGTACTTTCTATGGCACATGCAGGAAGAGATTCTGGTGGAAGCCAATTTTTTGTATGCCATAGCCGTGAAAACACAGCTCATTTAGATAGAAACCATACTTGCTTCGCCAAAGTAGTTGAAGGCTTGGATGTAATCGATAAAATAAGCGAAGGTGACGTTATAGAAACTATCACTGTATCTGAATAAATTTAAAAGGAGCCAGCTTTAGTGCTGGCTCCTTTTTTTACAAACACAAAACTATCTTGAAATACCTCCCTGTACTACTATTTGTTGTTTTCGGCTGCCAACAAAACAGCCATATTAAAGCACAAGTATCTGCCGAAACAGCCTTAAAAGAAATTAAAGGCTCGCTCCATAATAGCGATAATCAGTTAGGTAAGCCATATGTTATTCTAGTTTCATTGGATGGTTTTAGATATGATTATGCCAAACGCTATAAGGCCAATAATCTGTTGAGCTTTGATGTACAGGCACAGAAAATGATTCCTTCATTTCCTTCTAAAACTTTCCCAAATCATTATTCTATTGTTACAGGCTTATATCCTGGTCATAATGGGTTAGTATCTAATGAATTTTATGACAGAAATTTAGATTTAACTTACTCCATTAGCAATAGAAAGGTTGTAGAAAACCCCGCATTTTATACGGGCACACCACTTTGGACATTGGCCGTTGAGCAAAAAATGGTGAGTGCAAGTATGTTTTGGGTTGGTAGTGAAGCACCCATAAAAGGGGTATATCCAACGTACTACTATAAATATGATGGCAACGTAAACAATACAGACAGGGTAAACCAAACCATTACATGGTTACAGCTCCCAGAAGCCGAAAGGCCTCACTTTATTACCTTATATTTCTCAACTACAGATGACATAGGGCACAAATTTGGCCCAAATTCGGATGAAATTTCCGCTGGAGTTAATTACATCGATAAGGTCATTGGTGACCTTAAATCTAAAGTTGATCAGCTCAATTTACCTGTAAATATTATTATTGTTTCAGATCATGGTATGCTAGAAGTTGATAGAGAAAACATAATTTACTTAGAAGAACTCTTACCTAACAATATTAATTACTCGGCTAGTTTTCCTGCCATGATCTATTCAACTAATCAAGAAAGAATCGATTCCATTTACCAAACCTTGGTTAAAGACACTACACGATTTAGTGTATTTTTAAAAGGCAATATGCCGAGTAGGTACCATTATAATGCTGGACAAGAAAGCATTGGTGACATCGTAATAATGCCCAAAGCACCATATACATTTGGCAGGAGGTCAATTCCCTTTCCAACAGGCTCAAGCACTCATGGGTATGACCCAAAATTTACACCTGAAATGGGTGCCATTTTTTATGCAACTGGCCCTGCATTTAAAAAAATAAATAATGCAGCCCCTTTTGAGAACATTCATGTATATCCGTTAATCGCCCATATTCTAGGCCTAGAATATGACAAAGACTCTATAGATGGAAATATAACAGTGCTATCTCCAATTTTAAAATAGCCTATTTTCTTGTAGAAGGATCCTTAATCATTTTAAGCTCTATTAACTTCGATTCTTCAAAGTCGATAGCCATGTAGCCGAAAACACCTCCCGAAGCCTCAGCAATTTTCTTTGCAATTTCTTTGAGGCTTGAATAAAGAGAAATAGCATATTTATTTTGAAGCTTATCGAATACTTCGTTTGCACTCTTTAGTTTTTCAACCAACAACTTTTGACGCTCAGTTGTACCTGAAGGAAGATTAGCAATTGCCATTTTTAGTTTGTCTTCAAAATTCTCATTAGCTTCATTATAATAAGAAATCAAATCTTTTCGAGCATTCTTTAGTTTATCATTTGCTAAATTATTAGCTCTACTTACTTCTCTGTTGTCAATATCGCCATCTGCACCAGCTATTAATACAGCAACATAAATAGGAAGTGAATACATTAATTCTCTTTCGCTCTGAGATAAAATTTCGAATTCTTTAACCATAATTTTAGCTTAAATTATACACGAAGTTACTTAGCAATTTCAAAATTACATCTTTTTATATTAACTTTTTAAATATGCTTAAACCCGAAATATGCAATAGAATTTCTATTAGGCCTTTAACTCACTTCAAATCAGTCGCTTTGCTTTGTTTGTGTTCTCACCATAGCGGTGCTATGCTTTCGAATCCAAACTGCCTGATTTATTGTGACTTAAAGCCTCATCACGAACCCTATCGCATAATTCGGGTTAAATACAAAATATGCAACTTTCGATTTACACGCAATAATTTCAAATTTATTAGTAGAACTTGCATTTGCTCTTGTATTTGCCATATACAAATTCTAATTTTCTAGTTAATATTTATTTTGAGCTTAAAATTTAGTTATGAGCAAACCAACTACTGTTAAAATTTTTGCTGTTGAAGATGACCCTGTTTATAGTAAATTTTTAAAATATGTGCTCGATTTAAACCCTGACTTTGAAGTTGAACTGTTTGAAAATGGGAAAGATTGTTTAGCGCAACTTCATAAATCGCCAAACATCATTACGCTAGACTACTCCTTACCCGATCTTTCGGGAGAAGAAATATTAAAAAGGATAAAATCCATCGATCCGAGTATCCATGTTATTATAATTTCTGGTCAAGAAAATATATCTACGGCCGTAAACTTATTAAAACAAGGTGCTTACGATTATATTACAAAAGATGAGGAAACCAAAGATCGATTATTAAACAGTTTAAATAATGCGCTCAAAAATGTTAACTTGTTGCAAGAAATAAATAATCTCAAGAAAGAAATAAGTATAAAATACAACTTTGAATCAAGTATTATAGGGTCTAGTACTGCTATTAAAAAAACATTTGATTTATTAAGCAAAGCTATTAAAACAAATATTACGGTTTCTATTACGGGTGAAACCGGCACAGGAAAAGAGTTGGCAGCCAAAGCCATTCATTATAACTCTAATAGAAAAAAAGGCAAATTCATGGCTGTTAACATTGCGGCAATTCCTAAAGAGTTACTAGAAAGTGAGCTATTTGGGTATGAAAAAGGCGCATTTACGGGTGCGGTTACCAGAAGGATTGGAAAATTTGAGGATGCAAATGATGGCACCTTGTTTTTAGATGAAATTGGTGAAATGGACATTAACTTACAGGCAAAATTATTGCGTGTACTGCAAGAAAAAGAACTTTCCAGAATTGGTGGGAACGATGTAATAAAGATTAATCCTAGAATTATTGTTGCCACTCACAAAGATTTGGCACTTGAAGTAAGTAATGGCAATTTTAGGGAGGATTTATATTATAGGCTTTTAGGCTTGCCTATAGAAATGCCTCCATTAAGAGACCGAGGTAATGATATTATAATTATAGCCAACAAAATTTTGGAAGACTTTTGCATCGAAAATGAATTGGATTGTAACAGCATAAGTAAAGAAGCAAAAGAAAAATTAATTACCTATGCATACCCTGGAAATGTTAGGGAGCTTAAATCTATTATTGAACTTGCAGCTGTAATGGGTTCTGGAAAAGAAATTAAAGCAGACGATATTTCTTTTAAAGCTATAAAAGAAGATGGAAAAATAATTTTTGAAGAACTTACTCTAAAAGAATATGAGAGTAAAATCATCAATCATTTTATGGATAAGTTTGACGGTAACGTGCTAAAGGTTGCGCGCATTTTAAACATTGGTAAATCAACCATCTACCGACACTTAAAAAAAGATAATTATGAAGGAGCTTTCTAATTATTTAGCAGAGGAAAAATTCTATAAAACAGTTGTAGAAGATGGCTCTGATATAATTTTTATAGTAGATTACGATGCAAATATCGCATACCATAATCCTTCTGTAAAAAAAACAATGGGCTATGAATCGCTAACAGGAAAATATTTTTTTGATTTTATCAACCCCAAGCAATTAAAAAGTGTAAAAAGGTTATTTAAAGAAAGCACCAACCTGCCTTATAATGCAAATATAGAATTTGAATTTTTGTGTTCTAGTGGAAAATATAAATACCTTGAATTTAACTCTATTAACCTAAAGCATAAGGATGGTATTGATGCTCTTATTTTAGACTGTAGAGATATTTCTGGGAGAAAAAAAGACCAAGAAGAGTTAATTGAAGCTCAAAAAGCAAAGGCGCAATTTTTGGCCAATATGAGCCATGAAATAAGAACCCCTGTAAATGGGATTGCCGGTATGGTAAACTTACTTACCAATACTATGCAATCAAAAGAGCAATCTAAGTACCTAAATGCTATTAAGCATTCGGCCGATAACCTAAAAGTTATAATCAACGATATCCTTGATTATTCGGTTATTGAATCGGGCAAAGTTTCCTTAGAACGTATTGGGTTTGACATTGATTACCAAGTTAAATCTGTTATCGACTCCTTAGAGCTTCAGGCATCGGAAAAAAAATTAAAAATAAATTATGTAAACAAAAAAAGCAATGTTAAAATATTACTTGGTGACCCTGTAAGGTTAAGTCAAATCCTCATAAACCTAATAAATAATGCCATCAAATTTACGAGCGAGGGAGAGATTTCACTTTCTATGTCGTGTAGGCAAGATACTGATACTATGGCCATTGCCCAATTTGAAGTAAAAGATACAGGTATAGGAATTAGCGAAAACAAGCTAGTTCATATATTCGATACTTTTAAACAAGCCGATGAAAGCATAACTCGAAAATATGGAGGAACGGGCTTAGGTCTTGCCATTAGTAAGCAATTGGTTGAAATGCAAGGAGGGTCAATTGGCGTTTCAAGCAAAGTAAATAAAGGCACACTATTTTTCTTTTCCATACCCTATGAAATAGGCAGCGAAATTGACTTAATTCACAAACCCAATGAATCTAAAAATGGTTATCAAAAACTAAACAAGGAAAAATTTGAGGGTATAAAAATACTGCTTGTTGAAGATAACGACATAAACAGACTATATGCGTCTACCATTTTAAGAAAATGGAATTGCACCTGCGATGAGGCGGTGAATGGTGAAATAGCGCTCGAATTATTAAGAAAAAACGACTATGATTTAATTTTAATGGATGTTCATATGCCAGTAATGGACGGCTTGGAAGCTACAAGGATCATAAGAAAAAGCTTTGATGCTCCCAAAAAAGATATTCCAATTATTGCCTTTACAGCAAATGCGATTAAGGGCGAAAAAGAAGATTATTTGGACATTGGTATGAACGACTATATTTCTAAACCTTTTATTCCTGATGAGCTTCATACCCTTATTTCTAAGTACTACCTCCCTACTAGTAGTAAAGAAGAAAAGCCCATTTTTGCACCTCCTTATGCAAACCTAACATACCTTAAGTCAATATCTGATGGAAACAAAGAATTTCTACAAGAGATAATAACCACTTTTATAGCTCAAACCCCTTCACTTTTAGATGAAATGAAACTTGCTGTTACTAATAAAAATTGGCTAAAAATTGGAATTTTAGCACATAAACTTAAACCCAACCTTACATTATTGGGCATTAGTCAATTAAGTGCTTTAGTACTATCAATTGAAGTAGATGGGAGGTCCGAAAATAAAGTGTTATCGTTGCCAGATAGGGTTGACCTCTTGGTTAGCACATGCTATTTATCAATCGAAGAGCTCAAACAATACACCTAGCAGTATGAACTCATCAGTTGAATAGCGTAAAACCGGTTTGCAAATTACGGGCTAGTTTTCGGGCATTGTAAATGGTCGCTCATCTAGAATTTTAACTAGCTTATTTCTGATTTCTAAGATATGCTGGTTACTTGTATTGGTTAGCAAAATAATAACATTAGAAGAGCCTAGCTGCCTTTCAATATACGTACGGTAGCCAGCTAGACCACCTGAATGAAAAACTAACTTGCCATATAAATTATCCCCGATTTCCCAGCCATATCCATATCTCCATTTCTGACCATCTCTCAATTCTACTGGAGTGTAAGCCTCTAATAAGCTTTCCGAAGAAATTAGCATGTTATTTTGCAAGGCATAATGCCATTTTAATAAATCCGAAGCAGTTGAAAAAACGCCCCCATCACCATACGTATAAAGGCTATAATCATTTGGCTTTAATTTGCTAGTATATCCTCTAACGGCTATTGGCACAATATTTCTTTCGGTGTATACAAAAGAATGGCTCATTCCCAAAGGCTCAAAAATCCTAGCCTTTATAAAATTTTCATAAAACTCACCAGATGCAGTTTGAATTATCAGGGCTAACAAAACATAGCCAGAATTACTATACCTAAATTTAAACCCAGGCTCAAAATCTAATTTCTTAACATCAAAAAGGGCTTTATATACATCAACATTTCTTAGTCCAGGATTAAGAATACCTAACCTAAAATAATCTTTAACACCTGAAGTATGGGTTAATAACTGATGTACAGTAATATTTTTATAGATGGAAGGAATGGTAGGGAAAAACCTTGACAATTTATCATCATAAGATATTTTGTGCTCCTCAACCAACATCATTATGCCCATGGCAGTAAACTGCTTTGCTAAGGAAGCCAAATAAAATGGCATTTCCGTATCCAAAGGTTCTCTGCTTTCAAAGTTTGCAAAACCCAATGTATTTTCGTAAACAAGCTCACCTTTACTAACTATTAGAATAGACCCATTAAATTTACCAAGTTCATTATAACGAATCATTAGATCTTCTATCTGATCCCCCTTGGTTAATGCAAAAGTTGCATCATTGCCTTGAGCAGAACTATTTAGAGTCGCTCCAAAAAAAAGAAAGAATAAAATAATCCTCATTATAATAAGTCTATTAGACGTTTTAAAGAGTCGCTTTCAGCGGGTAAATTAAGTATTTTTGTACCTATTTGCTTCTCAAAGACTAAATTAAGTATAATCTAAAAAATAATTAAACGTTATTTAAAAAAATGAACAGATGAGAGCTGGCTTAATAAAACTTATTTTTTGCTATTTACTATTTTTAGTATTGCCAGGAAAGCAACTTAAAGCACAAAACAACTTTGGAGGTTACTTGCTGTTATCAGGTGAAATAATTTCCCCAGCCAACACCCAGATAGAAGGAGTCCATATTTTAAACACTAATACTAATACCTTAAGTATAACAGATGAATATGGTTTTTTCTCTCTTACGATGCATAAGAGTCATGTGTTAAGAATATCATCCATTGGTTTTAAAACTTATTATTACACTTTAAAAAATCAAGACAGAAATGACATTAGCTATGTAAAAATAACCCTGCAAACGGTAACTGTTGGGCTTAAAAACGTAGATATTGTAGCAGAAGAAGAGCAACGTTCAGAAAATATGTTTAGACCTAAACCAATTCCTGCACCGTTTTCATTTGGGTACCAAGGAGAGCAGCATAAAGTAAAGGCTAGTGCGCTAAACCCTGTAAGTCTCTTGTACAATTGGTTGAGCAAAGAAGGTAAACAAAATAGAAAATTAGAAGAGCTTTTAAAACAGGATGAAATAAAAAAACTAGTAGCAGGTAGATATGAATCGGACCTGATATGGGAACTCACGGGTTATGCTGGGGAAGAACTTGAACGATTTAAAGACCACTGTAACCTATCAGATTATTTCGTGGCCAACTCAAGTGATTATGAGTTTTTACTAAACATAAAAGAGTGCTACAATAGCTATATCCCAGATTAATAAATAGTTGAATTTAGGGTCTAAATAAACAAGTTATTCCTGTACTAAATTCCTGCCGAATTAAAGTTGTTATTATAAACACATTAACTAATTTTGCCCGCTTAATTTAGCTAATTACAAAATAATATTTTTTAAAATTTACATGTTCGGCAACATAATTTTTATTTTCGACTTTGACAGTACTTTTACCCAGGTGGAGGCTTTGGATATCTTGGCTGATATTTCATTAAAGGGATCGAGGAAACAAAACAAATTAGATGCCATTGCCAAGCTTACCCAAAAAGGCATGAGTGGCGAAATTTCATTTAGTAAGTCTCTCAAAGAGAGAATGAAAATATTAAGTGGCACAAAAGAGGATCTAAGCCTTTTAATTGAACAGTTAAAAGCGAAAGTCTCTCCATCGATTCAACAGAACAAAGAGTTCTTTAACACTTATAAAGATAATATTTACATCGTTTCCAGTGGTTTTAAAGATTTTATCGACCCTATAGTGGCCGATTATAAAATTTCATCGGATCATGTATATGCAAATTCGTTTACTTGGAACCAGGAAGGAAAAATAAGTGGCTTCGATAGTCAAAATTTACTAAGCCAAAATCAAGGCAAACCTAGATTGGTGAAACTCTTAAACTTTAAAGCTCCGGTTGTAGTTATTGGTGATGGCTACACCGATTACGAGATAAAAAAAGAAGGCTTCGCTGATAGATTCATTGCCTATACAGAAAATGTCAGTAGGCCATCAGTTACTAAGTACGCAGATTTTATTGCCACTAATTTTAATAATTTTTTAAACTATATCTCTAATGACAGATCTCTCCTATCCAAAGCACAAAATTAAAATCCTGCTCCTTGAAGGTGTTCACATAAACGCAAAAAATGCACTCTTAAAGGAAGGCTTTGATGTAGAGCTGATTTCTTCTAGTCTTGATGAAGACGAACTATGCGAAAGAATAAAAGGTGTTTCTATTATTGGTATACGTTCTAAAACCAACATTACTGAAAGAGTGTTAGAGCATGCGGATAGACTAATGGCCATTGGAGCCTTTTGTATAGGCACAAACCAAATAGATTTAGAAGGATGTACTACCAAAGGAATTGCTGTATTTAACGCACCATATAGCAATACTCGCTCGGTAGTTGAACTTGCCATAGCTGAAATTATAATGCTAATGCGTAACCTACCTGATAAAATTAGGGCTATGCATGAAGGAGTTTGGGATAAATCGGCCACAAATAGTTTTGAGATCAGAGGAAAAAATTTAGGCATTATTGGGTATGGAAACATAGGTTCTCAACTTTCTGTGGTAGCAGAATCTTTGGGTATGCATGTTTATTATTTTGATTTGGAAGAAAAGTTGGCTCTTGGAAATGCCACTCCTTGCGAATCTCTAAATGAATTGCTTGAAATTTCAGATATTATTACTATACATGTTGATGGCAGGAAAGAGAACGGAAATATTATTGGCGGTTTGCAGTTTAGTAAAATGAAAGATGGTGTAATATTTATCAATCTGGGTCGTGGACATGTGGTAGATATAGCCGCACTCAAGCAAAGTATTGACACTGGAAAAGTAAGAGGAACAGCTATAGATGTTTACCCAAAAGAACCTAAAAGTAATAACGAGCCTTTTGAATCTGAACTAAAAGGAGCCAAAAACACTATTTTAACACCTCATATTGGAGGTAGCACCTTAGAAGCTCAAGTAAATATTGGAGCGTTTGTACCCAACAACTTAATGAAGTTTATTAATACAGGAAATACTGCTGGAAGTGTAAATTTTCCTCAACTGCAATTACCGTTGCTTGAAAACGGGCATAGACTAATTCATATACATAAAAACACACCGGGATTATTGGCTCAGCTAAATAATATTTTAGCAGACCATAAAATAAATATATTAGGGCAATACCTTAAAACCAATGAGGCTATTGGATATGTTATTACCGATATAAATAAGGAGTACCCCGCCAAATTTATTGATGAATTAAAAAGCATAAAGGGTACCATTAAAGTTAGAGTGCTTTTTTAGCCTTAGTTCAACTTAAGGAATAGCACTCAGGAAAAACTATTGAAATCACATCGACCTCAACACTTTAAGTTGCTCTTTTAAAGAAATCACTTTTGTTTCGGCTTTCTCTATTTTTAGATTTACATCCTTACGTAAATCGTCTGCATTCTTAGAATTGGCAAAAAATTCAAGATTGTTCTTCCAAAGAGATACATCATTTTCCAATTGTTGTACTTGTCTTCTAATATTTTGCTCTTTCCCATAAATTACATTTTCAGAATTTTTAGAACCCATAATACTGCCGAGCTCAATATTCATTCGAAGAGAGTTTTTAAGTGCTTCATCGCCTGATAATGCATTAATGAATGTTTCTACAGCTTCTGAAAACTTATCTTTTATACTACCAATGTCCTTTCTTGGCACGTATCCTACAGCGTTAAAGTCCTTCGATTTTTGCTTCAAATCTTCAATGTGATCATTTGCTTGCGCAGACCATTCTAGAATTTGAGTGATAATATCTCTTTTAACATTTAAGTTTTCCTTGTAGCTTTTTTCATCATTCTTAGACTGGGATCGTTTATTATCAAAAAAGAAATCACAGGCAGCTTTAAATTTTTCATACAACTGATTTCTGAATTTTTCAGGTACGGGCCCAATTGCCTTCCAATCTTGTTGTAGCGTTTTAAAGGTATTGGCTGTTTTTAACCAATCTGTATTTTCCTTTAATGTTTCAGCCTTTTCTACTAAAACTAACTTAGCATCGTAGTTAACTTTTCTGTCGGCATCCAACTTCTTAAAAAAGTTTCCTTTATTATGAAAAAACGTTTTAAAACTTGACCAAAATTCTTTATTAATTTCTTTAGATTTCTCTCTAGGCAAACCTCCTATGGCCTCCCAGTCCTTTTGCAGAGTCATCAACTCTTTAGTTTTGGAATTCCATTCTTTAATTCTATCAGAATCAAATTCAACAAATAACTTAATGGAAGCTACTATTTCTTCCTTTTTAACAAGGTTTTCGAGAAGCGTAACTTTTAAATCGGAAACAAACTCCTTTCTTTTTTCATATACTTTATCTGAAGCAGCTTTAAATCTCTGCCATAGATCCTCTTGTAATTCTTGCGGCACAGGGCCCAAATGTTTATATTCAGAATGAAGATCGTTTAACGTGCTTATTGCCTCTTTAAGGTTTTTAAAGTCCTCTAATGCCTCAGCGCGATCACAAATTTTCTCCTTCGCTTGGTAGTTTTTCTTACGATCTAATTCCTTTAGCTCAAAATAGATGCTTCTTTGATCATAGAACCTATTTATGAGGGCATTATAATTTGCCCACAATGTTTTAGACTGGTTGCCAGGTACATCACCTATAGATTTCCATTCATTCTGTATCTCCTTAAACTTATTAAAACTAGCACTAGATTCTTCAGAGTCAACAAAAACACGTAATTTTTCTAACGCCTCCTCTGCCTTTTTTAAATTTGACTGTCTCTGCGCTTCTCTATCTTTACTAAAAGCATGTTTACGGTCTTGTATTAAGCGTTGGTTTGCATCAAACCTGTTTGTAAGCTCATCAACTTTAAAGCTAAACCCTTCTTCGTTCCCGTTCTCCTTTATGTAAACTTTCGTTGCTTCCGCTAGTTCAATTTTTTTAATTTCATTAAAAAAGGGTTCAATCTTTTTTAGATACCTCTCAGCATACAAAGGGCTATCATGCTTTGCTAGGATTTTAATCAAATCAACAAATTGTTCTTTGGTATATGTACCAAAATCTTTTTCTGCCAATTCATCTTTAAGCGATTGAGGTTTTGCCCTGCTAACAAGGGCTTTATCGTCAGGTTCTTCTTTCTTTTCCTTAGAAATTACTTCAGATTTAACTTCAATATTTTTTTCTGATACGGGGAGTTTCTCAGAGGTTTTACTGTCTGTACTCGAATCAGGAGCAGGTTCTTGCACATCCTCCTCCTTTTTATTAGCAATTGCCTCTTCTGTTAAAACAGGAGCAGCAATGCTATCATCTGCATCTACGGATTTCTTTGAATCAGTAATATTACTTATTTCATCTCCCTCTACTTCTTTGCCTTCTTCCACCATATTATTAGAACTTTCTTGCTTCTTAGCATCTATCTCAACTGAGCTAGATTGCTCAGTACCGTTAACTTCTTCTTTCATCAATATCAATTATTCTTAGGCTGCAAAGCTACTAAAACTATCAGTTTAAGCGTGGATCAGAAGGATAATTTGCAAAAACAGAAAATCTACCTCCCATTTCCTTAAGTACTTCCTTCCACAAATTCTTTTTACGTGTTTCGAACACTAATTGTTCTGGTGCATCAGGAAAAACAATCCAAGAGTTTCGTTCTATTTCCTCTTCGAGTTGCCCTTTTGACCAACCCGAATAGCCTATAAAAAATAATACATCATCTTCAACTTTGTTCAATTGTAACCAATCAACAATTTCTTCAAAATCTCCTCCCCAATAAATATTTTCACCAACTTCTACCCTTCCATTAATTATAGGGCTATTTCTGTACAAATAGTGAAGCGTATTATTTTCAACCGGACCTCCAACACCTACCGAACATTCCAATTCTGTACCCGACACAATTTTATTTAGTTTGTGACCAGAAGGCTTATTCAAAACTAAACCAAAGCTGCCCTGTTCATTGTGCTCACATAAATATATTACTGACCTTTCAAAATTATTGTCAGGCAGGTGAGGCTCAGAAATCAACAAACACCCCTTAGTTGGTTTATGGTTGTTCTTATATTTAAAAAGGAGGTCTTCCATATATTTAAAATTACAGTATTTTTTAGATATTTAAATAGAAAGAGAAATTCAATTCCTTTAATTTTGAACTCTATGGCAAATACCAAGACAATTGCAAATATTAGAAAAGAGTATTCTGCTAAAAAATTAGCAAAATCAGATGTTAACCCCAACCCTATTATCCAATTTAACGAATGGTTTGATGAAGCCGCTAATTCTGAAATAGATACAGTTAATGGCATGACACTTTCTACGGCAACCAAACAAGGAAGGCCAAGTGCACGCATTGTGTTATTAAAAGGTGTTGAAAACAACGGGTTTATATTTTATACCAATTTTACGAGTGAGAAAGGGCAACACTTGGCAGAAAACCCATTTGCATCGCTCACATTTTTTTGGAAAGAACTAGAACGACAAGTAAGAATAGATGGCTCTGTAGAAAAAATAAGCGTAAAAGATTCCGAGGCTTATTTTAAATCTAGGCCTTATAAAAGTAGAATTGGTGCCTGGGTGTCTAATCAGAGCAAACCACTAAATTCGAGAGTTGAATTAATGCAAAAATTTACATTAAAAGCAGCTAAATTTCTAGGACAAGAAGTACCCAAACCAGAGTTTTGGGGAGGGTATATACTTATTCCTACAAGAATAGAATTTTGGCAAGGAAGGCCAAGCCGTTTGCATGATCGTATTAATTATACACTCGAAAACGGAGCTTGGAAGATTGAAAGGTTATCTCCCTAATGAGTATCTATTTAAATCGGTACGCTTACCCCCCCCTTGCTTTACTGTCACCAACTGATGCTAATACTGGGGTTATTATCGTAATTCCTGTATTTAATGAAAAGCACACGATCACTGCGCTTAATAGTCTGTTAACATCAGATTTGCCAGATGTTAATACGGAAGTACTTATCATTATTAATCAGCCCATTGATTGTGATGCATTAGTTGCAGACCAGAATAATGAAACGCTTATCGAAATACAAAATTGGATAAAACATAACACTAAAGCTAGAATACAGTTTTATGTTACAAAAATCGACCTGCCTAAAAAGCATGCTGGAGTTGGCCTCGCTCGCAAAGCAGGAATGGACGAAGCTGTAAGAAGGTTCGAAGAAATTGACAATGATAAAGGAGTAATTCTATGCTATGATGCCGACTGCACTTGCCCCTCTAATTATATTAAAGAGCTGTATTTTGCGTTCGAGTCTAAACAACTAAAAGGGGCATCAATCAATTTTCAACATCTGCTAGATGGGCTTTCTCCTACAGAGCAAGATGGCATTATTCAATACGAACTACACCTTAGATATTATGTAAATGGGTTGAGAAAAGCAGGCTATCCTTATGGTTTTCATACAATAGGCTCTAGCATGGCTGTACGCACCGATGTGTATAAAAAAGCTGGAGGTATGAACCGTAGAAAAGCAGGAGAAGATTTTCATTTTCTTCACAAAGTAATTCCATTTGGTAGCTTTGATGAAATTACCTCGACTACTGTCTATCCATCTGCTAGAAAATCAGACCGTGTGCCCTTTGGAACAGGCAAGGCAATGGGTGAATGGATTCAGAAAGGAGAAAAGAAATTATATTCATACCACCCTCAAATTTTTAAGGAAATAGCTCAATTATTAATATTGGTGCCTAATTTCTATAGAAACGAAAAACTTCAAGATGAAATAAAAACTCTTCCTGAAGGTATTAAAGCCTATTTGCTAAAAGAAAATTTTGAAACTGTATTTGAAGACATTCAGAGGCAAAGTAATAATTTGCCAACCTTCATGCATCGTTGGTATAATTGGCTCAATGGACTTAAAGTTCTTCACTTAGTTCATTTTCTTAGAGACCATTATTATCCATCAATTGCAATCTGTGAGGCAGCTTCTAAACTAATTGACAATGACAGAACAAACCCTTCAGATTTATTGAGGATATATCAAAAGATGGATATTGAATTTACAGCAGATCAAATAAGTCTGAAACACCTATATTCCGAGTACCTATAAAGCCTTCTCCAAATTTTACTCCAATTGAGTGGCCCAACATTTTACCCCTTGCATCGAGCATTTGTAAAAATTGAGGTGATGAAATGAATGTTTCCCCTTTTTTGTCGTTTGGGTTATGTAATTGAGATGCAAACGACCAAATAGCTTTATCTCTTAACTCTAAATGTTCTGACACATCTAAAATAAAGTCAGGCGTAAGCATATTGCTTTGAATGTAATGATATACTACTCGCGGCCTCCACACTTCTTGAACATTGCCATTATCAAGTGTTTCTATCTTTTTTAACCCTGAAAGAAATACTGCAGCCTTTGACATATCAGATGCCCTAACATGATCAGGATGGCGATCTTCGGGCGCGTTAATCAGCAAAACTTCAGGACGATATTTTCTAATAACTTGTACAATTTTAAGTTGGTTCTCTATCGAGTTTTCAAACAAAACATCTTGAAATCCAAGGTTTTCTCTGGCTGCCAGCCCAAATACTTTGGCTGCATTGGCTGCTTCTTCTAGCCTCAATTCAGGCGAACCCTTTGTTCCCATTTGGCCTTGGGTAAAATCAACGATACCTACGCTTTTACCCATTGTACAATATTTGGCTATGGTGCCTCCACATGAAAGTTCTACATCATCAGGGTGTGCTGCAAGAGCAAGTATATCGAGCTTTACTTGGGTCATAGTTTTAGATTCAAATGTGTTAAATCATCAGAGCATTAAAACAAAGAATAAGTACTTCTCAGTTGTTGAGTAAGTAAAAAACTATTGCCGCCTTTCCTAAGGAAGGATGGCGGCAATAAGTTAAGCGAATACTTCTTTCGATTGAAGAAATTTTTCTGCATCCAAAGCAGCCATGCAGCCTGTACCTGCAGCTGTAATTGCCTGTCTATATACTTTATCAGCGGCATCTCCAGCTACAAACACACCTTCTACATTAGTTTTGGTTGATCCTGGAACAACATTTAAATATCCAGTAGAATCCATATCAAGGTAATCTCTAAAAATACCAGTATTGGGTTTATGACCAATAGCAACAAAGAAACCTTCTATGTCAATGGTAAATTCTTCTTTGGTTTTATTATTTAATAATCGGGCTCCAACCACTTTATCCTCTCCTAGCACCTCTTGAGTTTCAGAATTCCAAAGTACTTCTATGTTAGGCGTTTTTAATACGCGCTGTTGCATAATTTTTGAGGCTCTTAGCTCATCCCTTCGTACAATCAAATACACTTTAGGGCAAAGGTTAGCTAAATAGGTAGCTTCTTCAGCAGCACTATCTCCACCACCAACAACTGCTACATTCATTCCTTTATAAAAGAAACCATCACAAATAGCACAGGCTGAGACTCCTTTTCCTTTCAACTCATTTTCGGACTCAAGTCCCAAATATTGTGCAGAAGCACCTGTAGAAATGATTACAGCTTCAGCAGTAATTTCGTGGCTATCGTCAATAATAGCTTTGTGAGGGTAGCTTGAAAAATCAACCTTGGTTACCACTCCAAACCTTACATCGGTCTCAAATCGTTCTGCCTGTCTCTGCAATTGCATCATCATTTCTGGCCCGTTAATCCCATCAGGGTAACCGGGGAAATTTTCCACATCATTTGTGGTTACAAGCTGACCACCAGGCTCTCCACCAGTGTACAAAATAGGCTTTAACCCTGCGCGAGCAGCATATATAGCTGCAGTATAACCAGCAGGACCTGAGCCAATAATTAGTACTTTAACATCTTCTTTTGTCATAATTACTAAATCTTAAATGTGTAAAAAAATGCTCATTTATATGAGCTAAAAAGTATTGCAAAGTTACGAAGCTGAGCTTAATAAATACTAATTTCACCAAACCTCTATAATGCTTCGCATTAAAATGAAATTACTAAAATAGAGCCATACCAACTCTAACAAAGTTATCCCAAATAGGGTTTCAAACTTTCACTTGGTGAAGACTTACGAAGCTTTCGGATACCGCTTTCTTTTATCTGGCGTACACGCTCCCGAGTAAGGCCAAGTTTTGCGCCTATTTCTTCAAGGCTTAGAGATTTAGTGCCACAAACGCCAAAATAATAGCATATTACATCGGCCTCTCTTTGTGTAAGAATAGATATGGCCCTTTGTACCTGCTTATATAAAGAGTCGCTCATTAGCAGTGCATCAGGGTCACTCTCGTCATTCTCGAGTATATCAAGTAATTTTAACTCTTCTCCATGTATTGGGGCATCCATAGATAAATGTCTGGCATATAATTTCATAGATGATGAAATTTCTTCAGGAGCCAAGTCCAGCATCTCAGCTATTTCTTCTGCCGATGGTTCTCGTTCATATAATTGCTCTAATTCAGAAAATGTTCTGGCAATTTTATTAAGCGAACCTACTCTGTTCAAGGGTAACCTCACAATTCTGGAATGCTCAGCTAAAGCTTGCAAGAGTGCTTGTCGAATCCACCAAACTGCATAGGAAATAAACTTAAATCCTCTGGTTTCGTCAAAGCGTTTAGCCGCCTTAATAAGCCCAAGGTTCCCTTCATTTATTAAGTCTCCTAATGTTAAACCCTGATTTTGATACTGTTTGGCTACAGAAACAACAAACCTCAAATTTGCATTAGTCAATTTTTCTAGTGCCACCTGATCCCCTTCTTTAATTCTACGCGCTAAGCTTACTTCTTCATCGGTTGTTAGCAGCTCCACTTTGGCAATTTCGTGTAAATATTTATCAATAGAAATGCTCTCTCTATTGGTAATTTGTTTGCTTATTTTTAGTTGGCGCATATTGATGAATCTTGATAAACCACTATTTTATCATAGAAGGTAAATATAGTACTAAAATTCAAAAATTAACTCCAATAGTACAAATTATATTATGGCATAAAAAAAGGAGGCATAAAGCCTCCTTTAACTCAATTTACAAAAATGATTACTCTTTAGCTGGTTTAGGAAGTAGCACTTTCCTAGACAATCTAAACTTACCAGACTTAGGATCAACACCAATAAGTTTAATTCTAATTTCTTCACCTACTGCTAGTACTCCGTCCATTTTATCAATTCTTTCCCACTTTATTTCCGAAATATGAAGTAGACCTTCTTTACCAGGCATAAACTCAATGAATGCACCAAATGGCACAACTGATTTTACAACTCCATCGTACTCTTCGCCTTCCTCTGGCATAGCTACAATAGCTTTAATTTTATCAACTGCCATATCCATAGAATCTTGATTTGGAGAGAAAACTGTTACTCTACCCCCATTTTCAACCTCTTCTATAATTACAGTCGCTCCTGATTCCTTTTGAATTTCTTGAACAATTTTACCACCTGGCCCAATTACTGCACCAATTAAGTCCCTAGGGATATTGATAACATAATTTTGAGGCGCATTGCTTTTCAATCCTGGATTAGGTGCAGAAAGAGTCTCTTTCATTTTACCTAAAATATGAAGGCGGCCTTTTTTAGCTTGTGCTAATGCTTCGGCCAATACATCATAAGAAAGTCCATCTACCTTAATATCCATTTGGCAAGCAGTGATTCCTTTTTCAGTACCAGTCACTTTAAAATCCATATCTCCAAGGTGATCTTCATCTCCTAGTATATCTGAAAGGATTGCATACTTTCCTGTTTCTGGATCAGAAATCATTCCCATAGCGATACCAGACACTGGTGCCTTTATTTGAACACCTGCATCCATTAATGCCAACGTACCTGCACAAACAGTTGCCATTGATGACGAGCCATTTGATTCCAAAATATCAGAAACAATACGAATGGTATAAGGAAAATCTTCTGTTGAAGGCAACATTGGTTTGATAGCTCTATACGCTAGGTTACCATGACCAACTTCTCTACGACTAGTACCACGGTTAGGACGAGCCTCACCAGTAGAAAATGCAGGAAAATTATAATGAAGCATAAATTTATTGAAGCCTTTACCTAAAGCACTATCAATCATTTGCTCATCTAGTTTAGAACCTAAGGTTACAGTAGATAATGATTGTGTTTCACCACGAGTAAACACCGCAGAACCGTGAGGCATTGGCAAATAGTCAACTTCGCTCCAAATAGGACGAATTTCATCCATTGCTCTACCATCCATACGAACGTTTTCGTTCAACACAACATTTCGGGCTGCGTCTTTTTCTACATCGTGGTAGTATTTTTTAAGTAAATCAATATTTACTTCACTATCCTCAGGCAATGCATCAATGTACTCATTTCTGATTGCTTTTAATTGCTCAGATCTTTCTGCTTTTTTAGCAATTTGAGAATTATAAACGGCATAAACTTTATCATAAAGATCTTTGGCTATTGTTTTAGCTAAATCTTCATCATTTACTTCGTGATCGTAATCTCTTTTTTCAACATTACCAGTTTCAATCGTAAGCTCTTTTTGAGCTTGACAATGTAATTTAATATTATCGTGAGCAATTTTAAGAGCATCTAATATGTCAGCTTCAGCAACTTCTTCAAACTCACCTTCTACCATCATAATATTCTCTTCGGTAGCAGCAACAATAATGTTTAAATCAGCATTTTCTAATTCGCTTCTTTTAGGGTTAACTACATATTTACCATCTATACGAGCTACTCTAACTTCAGAAATCGGTCCTTGGAAAGGAATATCTGATACTGATAATGCAGCAGAAGCGGCCAATGCAGCTAATGCATCTGGCATATCATCCTGATCTGCTGAAATTAAGCTAATCATCACCTGAGTTTCTGAGTGATAATTATTTGGAAATAACGGTCTCAAAGCTCTATCAACTAATCTACAGATAAGTACTTCATAGTCTGAAAGACGAGCTTCTCTCTTTAAAAACCCACCTGGTATTTTACCATTGGCAGCAAATTTTTCTTGATAATCTACACTCATTGGTAAAAAATCAACTCCTTCTCGTGCATCTTTATTAGATACTACAGTGGCAAGTAATACAGTATTACCCATTCTTACTTCAACAGATCCATCTGCTTGTTTTGCCAGTTTACCGGTTTCGATAGTGATTTGGCGACCATCGGGTAATGCGATGGTTTTTTTAATTACATTTAATGACATTCTTTTACTTTTTATACATCTACTCATGGCAGTCTTATCGCCAAAAGCTCGGAGAAAACCTCCTAGGGAAAATTCCCTTAAAACAAAAAGGGGCTAACAAGCCCCCTTTTTATTATTTTCTTAATTCTAAATCTGCAATTACTGCTCGATACCTTTCGATATCCTTTTGCTTTAAGTAGTTAAGAAGTTTCCTTCTTTTACCTACTAATTTCAATAGCCCTTGTTGGGTAGAGTAGTCTTTTCTGTTTGTTTTAAGATGAGCCGTTAAGTGACTGATTCTAAACGTGAATAGGGCGATTTGAGCTTCGGCAGAACCTGTATCTGCTTTTGACTTTGACCGGCCATGATTCTCGAAGATTTCTTGTTTCTTGTCTTTCGATAAATACATAGTTAGCTAATATTATTTTAAAATGTTGCGCAAAAGTAATAAGCCTTACCTGATAAACAAAGGATGACATAAAATAAAGGCTTAATTACTTGACTTAAACCTACTTCTCAACTTTTCAATCAGATTACTAACAGTCACCAAATAATAATCAACCTCAAAAAGTCGGGCATCGTTTTTTGCCTGACGCAAGAAAAATACGCCTATTGGAAATAACAGAATATTTGCCGCCCATACTCCTTGAATAACAGGCAACATGCCTGTTTTAGCATATTTTTCTCCGCCAATGCTAATTACATAGTAAATTATAAAAAACAAGATAGACACTAGCACAGGAAAGCCCAACCCTCCTTTTTTTATAATAGCCCCTAAGGGTGCTCCAATTAGAAACATAGATAGGCAAGCTGCAGCGGTAGCCAACATCTTGTGCCATTGAATATCAAATTCAAAATAACTCTTCTTAAGTTGCTCAATTCTACTGTTTTGTACTGCTAGTTTACTTTTAGCCTGCCGAGTAGTAGCTAATGCCGCTTTTAATGTTCTTATTCGCTGAGGTTTATCTTGATATTTTTTTTCAATAATTTCAATAATTTCTTCATCAGATACCCGTTTTTTAGCAGGCTTAATCTGAGATTTTTTTGCAACTACAGGCTTTTCCTTAATTTTAGTACTTGCAATCAGCTTTCGCTTCTTAAAAGCTTCTCCTTTCTTATTTTTACTAAACTTTTCTTTCTCTTTCTTATTTAGCTTTTTATTAGCCTTTGATGGTAAATTATTCTTTTTTTCTAACCCTTTCTCTCTGTTTTTATCGCTCCTTTTAGGGTCAACTACTATTTTGTCTGCCCCTTTTTTCCCTTCTTTAAATTTGGTTGAATCAATAAGTGTTGGATTATTTAACTCTTCCATTTCTTCATTTTGCGCGTCTATCCTTGCCTGCCTAATCGAATCTTCTTTCGCTTCTGCATCAATAATTTCCTGTGGTATAACAATCCTTTTTTTTAGTGAGCTGTAAGTAAAAAATCTTCGAGGTACATCGTATACATGCGCTTTCGATAATATGATATCTTCTGAAAGAGAATCTAAATCCTTATTCAACTCATTAAAATTTCGCATTAACCGATTAGATGCAAACAAGCCTTCATCGGTTCTTGACATACCAAAAGACGACAAATCGAATATGATTTCGCTCTTCTCGAAATATGTCCTAGTAAAAGGCCCTATGTGTTGGTAGTCTTGAATACGCCCACGTGTTGGCCGCCCCTTGCCTTCGCTATAATTAGATCCATTGTATAATTCAAATTTGAGGTACTGATCATTCATTATGGTGTACATCATTCCTGAATCTGCGATGGTTACATCTTTGTTCCCATTTCTATCAGTATGGTCATAAATTATTACTCCAAATAATGTTTTCCCATCGGGCAATTTGCTCTCCACTTTTATTTTGTACTTATCTATACCACCATAGAACAAACCTGGCTCTATATCTAGTGCTGGTTTCTTTTGCCGGATATCATAAAGTAAGCTATAGGCTTTAAGTGCTGAATTAGGAACCAGGTAATTATTAGAAAAGAAAGCCAATATGGTTACAAAAATCACAAGCACAAAAATGGGCATCATGGCTCTGATTAACGAAATGCCTGCACTTTTAATAGCAGATAGCTCAAAATTCTCTCCTAAATTACCAAAAGTCATTAATGAAGCGAGCATTACGGCTAATGGGAAAGCAATTGGTGTTTGAAAAATGGCAAAATGCATTACAAGCACCCCTAAATCAACATAACTCAAATCTTTTCCAAAAATTTGGTCAACGTAATTCATCATTTGCACTGTAAGCAAAATGAAAACAATTACAGCAAATGTTAAAATAAAAGGCCCAATAAAGGCCTTAATAATAAGTTTGTCAATTTTTTTCATGTACTACCCTAATGGCAAAGAATATGCCAAAATAAAGTACAAAAATAAAGAGTTAGATATTAACCTGAGTTCGACCTAAGGAGTAGCTCTCAGAAAATAAGATAGTGGGTGAGATTTTGGAGATAAAAAGCGAAGAAATAGTTGATTATTTCTAGATTTTTATCTCCAAAAGATTGCCTACTAGAAATTTTCCCTTTGGGCTTTATCGAAA
The DNA here is from genome assembly GCA_021648745.1 of Cyclobacteriaceae bacterium. GTDB lineage: Bacteria > Bacteroidota > Bacteroidia > Cytophagales > Cyclobacteriaceae > JAKISE01. The sequence continues at coordinate 46,213 of JAKISE010000005.1, read as the reverse complement.
CTTCCCTAAACCGCCTCTAATTTCTTTGGATTAACCCGTTAGTCCGGCAAAAATTAGTGTTGTTTATGAAACTTTCGCTTAAAGCTGATAGCATTCCTTAGGTCGAACTCAGGTTATTAGCAACTTAGCCTCCTACTATTTCTTTAAGAGAATCCACAAGACTACCCCATAAATCCATCGACTCTTCATCGTCATCAATATCAGAGTAATCTATAATGGCAATAAAAACAGACTGTGTTAGCTCGTTCATTTCCAATCGAATTTCGATATAAGCCAAATCGTCTTCATCTTCTCCTTCTTTAGGAACGAATTCGAACCGAACAAAATTATTAACTCTATGTGCAGCCATTTTTGCTCTATGGTCTTCACCGTCCCAAATAAAATTAAATACTTTATCTTCATTTACCGTTACATCATCGGCCATCCATTGAGATAAACCACTTGGAGAAAAAATATATGGATAAAGCATCTTTTTTGATGCGTTGATATCAAATTCAGCCCTAAATTCCGTTTTATCGCTCATTATCTATTGCATTGCTTTGGGGTGTAATATATAGAATTTTAAGTATAGACAAAAATTAATAATTAAATATATACACCTTAGGTATAGTCAACGGTAAGCGAGCTAATTCTATTATTCGGTTCCCAGAGAAGCAAACTTAGCTAGGGCTCCATCCATTTTTTCTAAAACAGCTTGGCATAACTCCAAATCATATTTATTTGCAAACATTGATGGTTTATAATAACCAACCCAGTTTTTACCCTCTTTGTCTTGCCAAACTAAAAATTTCATTGGTAAATCTATTCCAATCGATTGGTCACAATTCATCAACTTAGTTCCTACTGCCGGGTTTCCAAAAATAATAACAGTGGTGGGTCTCAATTCCATTGAAGCAGACTCTGCCCCTTTTTTATGATCTATTACAGAAAAAACATGAAGTCCCTTGCTGTTTAAAACGTTGGTTAATTTCTTTACTGTTGCTTCCACAGTATTTGAAGTTGCAATTTTTGTCATTCCACTTTGGCCGTGTGAGCTAAGTGAAACAAAGATTATGGCTGCTAGTAACAAAGTTTTCTTTTTCATTGGAGTAATGTTGATTAGGTACTAAAATGGTTTTTCTGGAAATTTAGTTCCATAATAACAAATCTATTTTCACTATTATAGCTCAGAAGTCTGTTTTCTTAGCCAGACATATCAAGGATCAATTCGAATTGAATCTTCACTAATGGCTGAAACTTGCCATAAACCTAATGCTTCATTCGAGAACGTGTTTCTCGGATTAGCAGGGGGTGGACTAAACATACCCCCATCAGTATTTAATAAATTTGCCAAATCCGTATAAAAAATATACTGTTCTCTAGAAATACTAAATATTCGAACACCTGCCATTTCTCCCTTTCTAAACAACACCGGTGAAGGCAAACCATTAAGAGAAGAACCTAAGGCAACATCAGAAAACACATAGATATTGTCTGGATAGGCTATCAGATTACTGTCTCTGTAAAACTGGAACTGATAAAAGTCTTCAGTATCTTGTGGTTCAGCGGCATAAAGTAATAATTGATAAATTTTGCCATCTTGTTCATCTTCTTCACTCATGTGGGCAGCGATTGAAAAAGATAAGCTGTCAATAGGAGTAACAAAATGCATTGTATCGGTGGCACTATAGTTTACCCCTGCTACATCTACTGATAGTAAATAGTCAGCACCAATTTTTCCAGCATACTCCAAATCAGAGAAATAGTATCCATTCATACTGTCAATTGCCATAGGATTATGAGTGTAATTATAGGTTTCTCCATCGCCATTTACAGTAATTATGGCATCGGTTACCGGAGCCAAGCCAATTTCATAAAACTGAATTGACCTGCTTACTTTCACAAAATGAGTGGTGTCTCTATCTGTTAAAAGGCCTTCAATTACTATTTGGGGAATAGATTGGCCAATATCAATTTCAACTACTTTTTCACAGCCAAATGATGAAGCCAGAACTATTAGTAGTATGTAAATATTTTTAGACATTAAAAGCTAAGGTTAAAAGTTACTGAAGGCACAATTGGAAATAAGTAAATCATCACAAATTCCTTCTGACCGGTGGATACATCATCAACCTCTATATCTCGTGCATGTAGAGTGAACGGGTTTTGCCGATTATATGCGTTATAGATAGCAAACACCCACTTAGTTTGAATATGTCTGTTCTTATTTTTTAGTGGGGTAAGAACTGCCGAAAAATCTAAGCGATGATAGGCTGGCAATAAATATCCATTGCGTTCTGAAATGTAAGATGGCCTATAAAATTGATACTCGTATTGCCCTGTAGGCAAAGTAATAGGTCTGCCTGTACTATAGGTAAATGTTGAAGAAAAATTCCATCTTTCACTTAATAAATAGCTAGCCAATATATTAAAGGCATTTCTACGATCGAAATTAGAAGGAAATGGATTGCCTAAGTTTACTCCTGGAATTAACCTAGTAGATTTAGACCATGTGTAGTTAACAAACCCCGTAAACCGGCCTCTTGTCTTTTTAAACTGCAGTTCTAACCCATAGGCTTCTGAATCACCTTGCCTAAATTCAGTGGCCAAATCTTCATTAAAAAATACATCTGCATTATCAGCAAAATCAGTGACATTTTGCATTTTTTTATAAAACACTTCAGAAGACAACGAATACATATTATCCTTAAAATTTCTAAAATATCCTACTGCTACTTGGTCGGCAATCTGAGGCTTTAAGTAGGTTGAACTAGGATTCCAGGTGTTAAAAGGAAGTGGCACCGTACCGGAAGAGATTAGGTGAACATTCTGAACCATTCGATTATAAGATGCTTTTACCGAACTCAGGTCATTAATTAAGTATCGGGCAGAAAATCTTGGTTCTAGGTTTATATAATTTATGATTGATTCAAAGTTATCGTAAGTATCAACTCGAATTACCGTTGGTCTAATATTATTTTGAGGGTCGTCATAAATTTTTACATCTCCTGGCCCAACATTTTGAAAAATAGATAATCGGAGGCCATAGATAAGTGAAAGCTTACTACTAACTGTTTGCTTATTACCTACATATAAAGAGTGATCTAACGCGTATAGCTTTTGCAGTTCGGTAGACGTAAAAATAGAAGATTCGCTTGTTGGGTTAAAGTTGGCTGGTTCAAACCTTCGATATACAAAATTATATCCAAAATCTAGTTCGTTTTTGGGTGAGATAAACCAATTAAAATGCTGCTTAAATGAAAGTTCATTAATAACAGAGGTCCATTTAAAGCCAAGTGCAGGGTCGCTTAATTCTAACCCATAATCAAATTGAGAAGCTATAAAAGTTGTGTTCGAAAAGAGTTTTTCAGAAAACAAGTGGTTCCATCGAAATGTGCCTGTAGCATTACCCCAGTCAAACCCAAAAACTCCATCAATATTAAATGCATCTCTCCCAAAATAGGCGGCTGCATAAAACCGATCTTTATTTGATGGTTTCCAATTTACTTTTGCATTTACATCGTAAAAATAAACGCTATTAGAATTGCCAGACATTTTTAAAAACAAATCGGCATAGGATCTTCTAGCCGAGAGTATAAATGAAGCCTTATCTTTTATTATGGGTCCTTCTATAGTGGCCTTACTGGCCAAAGTACCTATTGATGCTGACCCTCCGTATTTTTTATTATTCCCATCTTTTGTTCTTACATCTAAAATGGATGATAAACGACCACCATACTGAGCAGGAATCCCACCCTTGTAAAGCTTGGAATCCTTTATAACATCAGAATTGAAAACAGAAATATAACCAAATAAATGTGATGGGTCGTAAATGGGGGCTTCATCAATTAATATTAAGTTTTGATCGGCACTACCACCTCTTACAAAATAGGATGACGTTCCTTCCCCCGCTGTTATTACGCCTGGCATCATCTGCACCATCTTTATTAAGTCGGGTTCTCCAAAAACTGAGGGCATATTTTTCAAGGCCACCAAATCAATTTTTTCAGTGCTAATTTCTAAATCAGTGACATTGGCATCCTCGGCCTCAGCAGTAATTACCACTTCATCCATGGTTTCTATTGCTGATTTAAGATCAAAATTAAGTTCAGTATTAGCTGTTAGATCAATGTCTTGTTCAACTTTAGTATAGCCAACATAGCTAAAACTAACTATATATTTACCGGCAGGTACAGTAATGGAATAAAATCCATACACATTTGTAGTTACACCTTTCTGTATTTCGGGTAAGTAGATAGTAACTCCAATTAGCTCTTCCCCTGTAGCTGCGTCTCGTACATAGCCATTTAAGGTAGTTTTATCTTGTTGTGCAGAGACTACAGACGATAACGAGAGAGAAAAAATACCAAGAGTTATAAATTTGGCATATACAAAAATTCGGAATGGCATCAGGTAAGGTTGGATAAATTACAAAATCAGTTTTTAGCTTCGAACGAAATTACATTACTTTAGTTGTACTTTTCATATTGATAGTCAATGCTCATTCCGAATTCATCCTATAAAAAACCCAAATTCTTTTCTGGCGAACACTTAGAAACAATAATTCCTAGTATGTTTCGCAAAGTAAGGATTTTACCAACTGATAAAGAAAGAATTTCTACTTTGGATGAAGACTTTCTTGACTTAGACTGGTTTAAGGTTGGCTCTGATAAACTGATAATAATTTCACATGGGTTAGAAGGCAGTAGCAATAGTGAGTATGTAAAAGGAATGGCTCAGGTTGCTAATACCAATAATATAGATGCTTTGGGGTGGAACTACCGCGGCTGCTCTGATCAAATGAATTTAACCACCAAGTTTTATCACAGTGGTGCTACTTACGATTTGCAAACCGTCATTGCCCATGCTGTATTAAAAGGATATTCTGAAATTGCCCTTGTTGGTTTTAGTTTAGGTGGCAACCTCACATTAAAATTAATGGGAGAATTAGAAGAGCATAATCAACCAATTATAAAATGTGCCGCTGTTTTTTCCGTTCCAATGGATCTTAGTGCTGGTAGTGATGAAATTCAAAAGCCAAAAAACAAATTATACTCTTTGAGGTTTTTAAAGAGACTACGAAAAAAGCTAAAAGCCAAGTATGCAATTATGGGAAACGAATTTCCGTTGAACGATATAGATAGCATTAAATCTTTGCGAGAGTTTGATAATTCTTACACAGGTCCCTTGCACGGGTTTAAAGATGCCAATGATTATTACGCCAAGTCGAGTTCATTATTTTACCTTAATAAAATTAAAAGGCCAACCTTAATTGTAAATGCAATAAACGACCCTTTTTTACCAAACGAGTGCTACCCATACGAACAATTAAAAACGCATAAATATATTTGGTTTGAAACGCCTAAAAATGGTGGTCATGTAGGATTTGGGCCTTCTGCAAAAGATGGCAGCTATTGGTCAGAGCGCAGAGCCTATGAGTTTATGAAAGAGTACTTATAACCTGAGTTGCTTTAGGTTTATAAAAAAAACCACACAGACCAAGGGAAGTGTTAACCCTGCGAATCAGGATTTAAGCTAGTTGGCCGGGTCAATAGTCCACTGTTAGCTAATGCTAAACCCAGAGGTTGAGGCCTTATTTTGCCGGTAACATCACTCATTTTCATTCATAATGTTGGTTAACCGAACCAGTTGAATCTGTGTGGCTATTCAAAAATAATTAGTTGACATTACATTAAATCCAAAGTTTACTATTTTATTTTTGTGTTGGAATAAGTAAATATCAATTGGATGCATCAAACATTTTTCACCCCTGGCCCATCTGCCCTGTATTACACAGTAGATCAACATGCTAAAACAGCGTTGCGATCTGGAATAGCTTCTATTTCGCACCGAGGTACAGAGTTTAAGGCTATATACAAACAGGTTGACACCAATTTAAGAGCGCTTTTGCAATTGCCAGATAATTACTCGGTTCTATTTACTAACTCAGCCACCGAAGTTTGGGATTTAGCAACCGAAAGTCTAATACAGGAAAAATCTCTGCATATCGTGAATGGTGCTTTTTCAGAAAAATTTTATAAAATTGTAAACAACTCTGAAAAAGAAGCTTTGTTGACAAGTTCGGAATGGGGAGATTTTCCTGAAATTGATTATAATCTTGTTAAACAAGCAGACCATATTGCAATCACTCATAATGAAACAAGCACAGGAGTTAGTACACCACTAGAAATAGTTTATAAGATAAGAGAAGAAAATCCTGAAGCAATTATTTCTGTTGATGCCGTTTCCTCTCTGCCCTATTTAGACATTGATTATTCTAAAATTGATGCTCTTTATGTTTCTGTTCAAAAGTGCTTTGGCTTACCTGCAGGTTTAGGCATTTGGCTTGTGAATGATAGGTGCATGGCTAGAGCAGAAGAAGTTCAAAAAAATAAAAAAGAATTAATATCCTATCACAACTTGCTTGGGTTAGCCAAGCAAGCAGCTAACTACCAAACAGTTTCTACTCCTAATGTGTTAAACATATATTTATTAGCACAAATTACCTCCGATATGCTCAACAGAGGCATTCAAATTATTAGGAGTGAAATAAAATACAAATCAGCCATTTTTTATAAAATGATTGAGACCCACCCCAAGTTAAAACTGTTTGTGAAAGATAAAATACTAAGATCGGACACTATAATTGTGCTTAACACAGAAGAATACACCCAAGCAATAATCAATTTTTTAGCTAACAAAAAACTCATAGCAGGAACCGGATATGGAAAAATGAACGACTCCCAAGTTCGAATCGCCAATTTTCCTACCCACTCAAAAGAACAATTTGAAATGCTTACCGACTTGTTAGAGACGTGGTGATTCACTAATTTCAACCTTTGAAAACATACCAACCATTATGCAACCTATCCAAAAAATTATAGTAGCACTTGATCATTCTTCATTAGACAGCGAACTTGTGGACTACGCTCATTTTTTTGTAAACATTACAGAAGTTACAGATGTGCATTTTATGCACGATGTGGAGTTTAGTCTATCTCCAAGTATGAAAAAGGAATTTCCTAACCTTGAAAAAGAAACCCTTGAACAACGGAAAAATGAGATAGAAGAGGTAATTAAGTCTCATTTTAAGCCTAAACGCAAGGTAAACTACAAATTTACCATTACTCACGAAGCCAATAGCATTAAGCCTTTGATAAGAACCATAAAGGCTGATAACATTGACATGGTAATGGTTGGCAGTAAAGAACTAAAACATGGAGGAGGCACGTTTACCAGCAGACTTGCAAGTAGATCTCCTTGTCATGTGCTTACAGTGCCCATTGGTAGTAGTTCGCACTTAAAAAAAAGTAGCAAAATTAAAAAACTTTTGGTGCCTATCGACTTTTCTGAATACTCAAAGCAAGCACTGGAAAGAGCCATATTAATTGCTTCAAGGATAGAAGACCCGATTGAAATTCTATGTCAAAATGTGTATACCGTTCCTTCAGGCTACCATTATTCTGGCAAATCGAGAGACGAATTTGCCGAATTAATGAAAAAATTTGCTAAGGAGAATTTTGAAGAATTTATACAAACAATAGACACCAAAGGGGTTAGGCTAACCGCAATTTATTCTGATAATATTAATGACGACAAAACCTCAGATATTAGAGATTTGGCTAAAAAAGAAACTGTTGACGGAATAATTATGGGTTCTAGAGGTAAAACTGCTGCTGCTTTATTATTAGGCAGCGTAGCAGAAAAGCTTATACGTAATGAAAAACATTTTCCAATTTTAGTGGTTAGAAAGAGAGGCGATTTTGAAAGCTTCATTGATCGAATTAAGAAACTTTAAAATAATTTCCTTAGCCGTTAAACCTTTTCTACCCATTATACTCTAAACATCAACTCAACACTATTGCATTTGGAAGATTCGGAGTTAATAGAAAAACTTAAGAACGAAGACACACGAAATTATGCCTTCAATCTATTGGTACGTAAATACCAAGAACGCATCTATTGGCATATCCGTAAAATGGTAATAAGCCATGATGATTCCGATGATTTGGTTCAAGAAGTATTTGTGAAAGTATGGAAATATCTTGGTAAGTTTAGAGGTGACTCTCAACTATATACATGGATTTATCGAATTGCTACAAATGAATGTTTGAGCTTTTTAGCCAAAAAGAAAAAACGTTTTTTTCTACCCTTAGTAGATGTAGAAAAAGAACTGGCTAATCATATTGATAGTGGCCACCATTACTCTGGTGATGAAGTACAAATAAAGTTGCAAAAAGCATTGTTAAAGTTACCAGATAAGCAGCGGCTCGTTTTTAATATGAAATATTTTGATGAGATGAAATACAATCAAATAGCAGAAATAACAAATACAAGTGTGGGTGCCTTAAAAGCAAGTTATCACCATGCTGTAAAAAAAATTGAAGAAATTTTAACTAATGATTAAACCTTTGTCGATATAACTTGTCAAACAAAAGCAATGGAAACAAATAAACCACATAAGGAATCATTCAAATTAGAAAATTTTTCTAAAAAAGGAAGTTTTTCGGTACCCGATGGCTATTTTGATAAATTGCCTACCATTATACAAGCCAAGGCAATTGAGAGCACAAAAAAAGCCTTTGTTTTTAATACCGGAATGGCTCTCAAATTCGCACTGCCTTCTGTAGTACTGTTAATGTTGGTTGGCTACTTTGGGTACAAATATCAAAATGGCACTACAAATACCGATGCCAATATTGAGTTAATGCTGGCAGATATTAGTACAGAAGAAATGGTGCAATACTTAGATCAAACGGATTTGTCCAGCGAAGATCTATTAGAACTTGTTTCTTTTGAAGGGGAACAAATTGATGATTTCGCCATTGAACTTGAAAATATTTCAGAAGAAGAATTAGAGTTCTTAATAGATGATTTTAATCTTGAAGGAATAGAAAATATATAAGAAGTAATAGATACTAATCAATGTAGGTTACTTCTATTCATAAAGAATAATAAATATAAAGAGATGAAAAATGTATTATTTGTAATCGTTTTAATAGCTGCCTCGTTATCAGGCCAGGCTCAGAAGCAAATGCCAAATGGGAATACTAAGTCTAAGTTAGAGGCGGCTAGAATTGCTATGATTACAGAGCGGCTCAACTTAAATCCTGCTCAGGCGGAAAAATTTTGGCCCTTGTATAATCAGTTTGCGCAAGAAAGAAGAACAATGCAGCAGCAAGCTTTGCAAGCTCGTAAAGGGATGGATATGCAACAGCTTACGGAAGAACAAAGCAAAAAATTAGTAAGGGCACATCAAAAATTTAAACAGGATAAACTTGATTTAGAAAACAAATACGTTGATAGGATTAATAATGTAATTAGTGCTAGGCAAATAGTAGCTTTAAAAAAGGCAGAAGATGATTTTAGAAAAATGATTTTAAACAGGCTTGAACAACGTAAACGACAACAAATACAGCGTGATCAAATGATGAACCAACGAGAACAACGAAGGCAACAAGGTAATAATTAGTCCTTCACCCATTTGGAGCAAAAAAATATATAAATAACTGCAGCCGGTTTGCAAAATAAAGACAGAGAATGGCGATGCTTTTTATTAAATAATGACCTTTACAAGCCCAACTAAATTTTTAACACTTGCCCTTTGGGGCTTTTGTGGTTTGTACGCTTTACCTTCTCAAGCACAAAAAAAAGAAGCAGATAGCCTATTAATAGATTACGATTCGTTACTATACGATTATTTATACTTTGATTCGTTGCTTCTGGATGAATTAACAGCAGACTCTGCCTCCTTTATGCAATTACTTGATGGCTTAATGGGTAAAAGATATATTAAGTCATCATTTTCCACCAGAATCGGGTATTCAGGACAAGTAACAAATGCAGGCAGAACCATTGGAATTAATCAATTCGGGTATAGCACTGGTGTTTCCTATTACCATAAATCAGGAATTTTTGCAGATATTTCTGGTTATTGGAATAGCGACCAAGTGCCTAATTACAGCACCACAATTATTGACATAGGTTACATGGGCAACTTTACACCCAACTGGACTTATTGGGCTTCTTATAACCATTACTTTTTTTCCAAAACCACGGATGGCGCCATTTCCTTTCCTTTTACTGATGCTATAAATGCTTCTACCAATTACTATATTAATAAGTTAAGCTTTGGGGCTGATTACTCGTTTACATTTGGTGAGGAAACTGCACATAGAATAAGGCTAAACACTTCGTATAACGTCTCAAAAAATAACTGGTGGATATTCGACAGGGTTAGCTTTACCCCTAACCTGTCTCTTTTAATGGGCAATGCAAATGTGGTTTCATGGCAAATTAATGCAACTCGGGCCAAACAATTAATTAACCGTATAGGGTATAGAAGATTTAAGTACTTACAAGTAAATTATCCTGATGAACTTAATGCAGCACTCTCTTATGCTGTAGAAACTAATGCCTTTGGTATAATGAATTACTCACTTTTTATGCCAATAACTTTTACCGTAAAAAAATTCTCATTAATGGTAAATTACACATTAAACTTGCCAGTGGAGCTTCCTGGAGAAGTATTAGATACCACCATAAATAATTTTTTTAGCACCACTTTAATCTTTACGTTTTAGATTTTTGATTTCCAACAATTGCGATATACGTCCATACTATAAAAGAGACTGCAACTACAGGAGCTACCCAAATTGGGCTTATTGATAAGCTTAAGGGAAGGTCAATTGAAAAAGATAAAAACGTTTTAGGTTTTAGAAACACTCCTAATGCCAATAAAGCCAACATTAAAAAGGGCAAAATCAACGCAATAATTGGCTTTGGCTCTATAGGTGTAACAGAAAGTCTTCTAGCAGGATTAACAGCTAAATTAGCCATAATCCTATCCATCATGCCTTCAGGAGCCTTTTTTAACAAACCCGTTTCTATAATCTTCTTAATTTTTTTATCTTCCACAACCTCTAAATTAATACAGTTATTTCATCTTTCAATAAATTATTAAGCTGAGTATACATTTTGGCACGTGCACGATGCAACCTTGCTTTTACGGTAGTTTTCTTTTCATCGGTAATCTTGCAAATTTCATTTAGCCCTTCATCGGCCAAATAAAATAAAGTGAGTACCAACTTATCTTGTTCCGATAAATTATCCATTGCCTTTTGTATATACTTCTGCTGATCTTTCAACACCAAGTAATCCCAACCACTGTGCAAACTTACTCCATGTTCCACCCCATATTCCTCAGGCTCTAAGGTGTAAACGTCTAATTTTTTCTTTCTTATGCGCGATAAAGCTGTATTATACACTATTTTAAACAACCAGCTCGAAAATTTTGCCTCTTCTTTAAATTGGCTAATTTTTGAAAACACTTTAACAAACGAATCCTGAACAACTTCTTCTGCGTCTTGCTTATTTTTAATAATGTTAAACGCAACTGTAAATGCCAGATGTTGATAGTTTTCGACTAAAAGCCTAAAAGCATCAGTATCTCCTTGTTTTACTTTTTTTATAAGTTGTTTACTTCTCTGCGTATCGATCACTTACTTGTATAGACCCCGAATCTGCGTTAACGGTTACAATTTAATCAAACTTTTTTTACAAAGTTTGTAACCGTTACATAAACTATGTTGTCTAATTGGTTGAACTCAAATTTTAAACATAAAACTCAACACATTATGGGATCGGAATTAATTGTAGTACCAGTAATATTTTTAACAGTTTTTGGAATAGTTTATTATTATTTAACTACCAGAAACAAAGAGCGCTTAGCACTTATTGAGGCTGGCGCAGATGCCAAACTATTTAAATCTGCCGGAGGCAATACTTGGTACTTTGTAATTGTACTAGGCCTTTTAGCAATTGGCATTTCATTAGGAGCCGCTTTTGGCATGATGATGGAATACATTTTTAATTTAGGACATAATGATGAACAAGGCTATGTAATAGGCATTTTCCTTTTTGCAGGGCTAAGCCTGTTAGCTTCGTTTTTTCTAATTAGAAAAATTAAGAAAGAGGACGAAAAGTAAGAACCTTAGCTCAATACGCTGTCAAGGTTTAGTACTTCGGCAGCGTATTGAGCTTTCTGAAAAAAATCAAGGATTACACTTTTATAGGAACCCCAACCTAAAGCTTAAGCCAGTAACTACGAACATTACTGCCACTGTTGTAATGGCTATTATGTGAACGGCCAATATTATTAAGTTATTAACGGATAAATTAGGAAGCAACTTTAGCCGAGCATGCAAGGCCAAGGCAATGGTTATACCTAAAAGAATGATTTTAATTGAAATATGTTTGCTTAAATTATTGCTAAAATCGAACCACTCGCTCATTGGCAAATAGTCAATTGCCATATATAAACCAGTTACTACCAAGATAATTAAAGCTGGTATTCCAACCTTTTCATACTTAGCCTCAAAAGCATTTAGAAGATCGATGTTACCATACTTTACTACTGAGGGCAAAATACCAATAGCCAACACTAGATGGCCTCCTACCCAAACGGTAGCTGCTAAAACATGTAATAGAATAATGTACTTGTGCATATCTTTTATAAATAAGAGATGCAAAACTATATCCTTTTAAGGCCTTAAAAATTGATATATCTTAGCTATTTAGAATTATTATAAGTAAAAAAGGCATAAGGTTTAAACCTTATGCCTTTTTTACTAAGTCGTATTAATGATTATTCCTCCAATAATAATTTAACCGCTGCTTCCAACTGCTCATCCTCGCCATTAACAACATTATTCCAGGTATTATCAACCTTTACATCTGGCTCTAGCTGCGTATTTTCCATCAGCTTGCCATCTCCGGTACGCATTCCAATTTGAGGGATTCCAAAATAAGTATCTCCATCAAGCATAGTTTCCCACCAAACCGCAGTTCCCGTTCCTGGTACTGGCATTCCAACCAGTTTACCAATACCTAAAGCCTTATAGGTATAAGGAAACATATGTGCATCAGAATAATTACTTTCACTCATTAAAACACACGAAGGTTTTTGCCATTTATTTAAAGGCTCGCCTCCCATATTTTTTTGCCCACGAGGTTCAAAACTCATATATCGTTTGCCATCTAAAAAGGTAGCAAGGTCATCGTGCAACCAACCACCTCCATTGAACCTTGTATCTACAATTAATGCCTTCTTTTTGTTATGCTTACCTAGTACTTTTTCGAACACTTCTCTAAAACTAGCGCTGTTCATTCCCTTTACATGCACATAGCCTAATTGCCCATTCGAAAGCTGATCAATCTTTTCTTCTCTTGTTTTAATCCATCGTTCATAAAGTAATCTGTTTTCTTGTCTTAAAGAAATGGGTTTAACTACCTCATCCCATCGTTGGGAATTACTTGGGTTATAAAATGAAAGCAACAGCTTTTCACCTGCTTTTCTATTCAATAATTTGTAGTAGTTCGCATCTTGCACAATGGATTTGCCATTTATTTTTTCGATCACTACACCTGCCTTAATCTTACCAGATTTAGTAATTAATGGACTCTTGTCGATGATTTCAGTAATTTTCAACCCATTAGCTGTATATGTATCATCATAATAAGCTGCAAAGGTTGCAGTTTTATCGCCACCACTTCTAGCCAGTCTATAACCAGATCCTGTATGCGAAGCATTCACTTCTCCTAACATTTCACTTAGCATTTCGGCAAAATCATAGCCATTATTAATGTATGGGAGAAAAGCTTGATAATTCTTTTTATACATATCCCAATCTACACCGTGCAAGTTTTCGAGATAAAACTTTTTCTTGAACTGTCTCCACGAATGCTCAAACATATAAGCACGTTCTGCTCCTTTATCCAAAGTCATCTCGCTAGAAAATGATATGCCCTTGATCTTTCCATCCTTCAGATTTACTTTGCTTATTTTGCCTCTATTCAAATAGAATACATTTTCTTGATCCTTATCAAATTCCAGCTTAGAAGGAGAGCTACCAAGCTTAGCCAATACTTTAGTTTTCTTTTCTCTAAACTTGGTGGACCACATATCGTAGCCTTTATCAAACCTTGAAATAAACACCATTTCTTCCCCATCCTCATTCACCAAAAAATCTGCCAAGTGCGAAGAAAAATTAGTTAGTCTAACCTTTCTATCATTAAGGTTAGCCCTTTCTATTTTTAAAGCAGTAACTTTCTTACTGTCCTCATCCTTCTCTGCATTCTTCTTTTTCTTAGACTTTTTATCCGTGTCTTTGGAATCATTCTTTTTTTCTTCTTCTTTTTGTTCTTCTTTCCACAAAGCATAATCTGCCTTGGAAAGTGTAAATTTATTATAGGCATCCGATGTTAAAAAAATGGCATACACATCATCTTCAGAACCCCAACTACCGTGCGACCTAAAGCCTTGTTTATCAGTTGCCCAATACACCATTTCACCTTCCATTGCGAATTTAGCTCCGTAATTATTATAGCCACTTTCTGTTAGGTTTAGTATTTCCTTGGAAGATACATTTAGCAAGCCAATATCAGTATTCCATCTTTCAGCATCAAAATACTGCACTAATAGCCATTTGCTATCGGGTGACCAAGTAAAGTATTGGTCTCCATCTGAATAAGAATAGTTTAAATCGCCTGCAAGCACCGTTCTGCTTTGTTTCGATGCCACATTATACACCTTAACAGTTGTACGCTCTTCTAAGTAGGCTATTTCCTTCCCATCTGGTGAAAATTGAGGTTGAAACTCTTCTGCTGTACTTGATATGATTACTTTTTCATTAATAATAGTAGCATTATAGAAATACTTATCTTCTTCCCGACCGAGAGAAGCTTCATATATATTCCAACTCTCATTTCTTTCACTGGAATAAAGCAATTTATCTCCTTCTGGAGAAAAACTAAGATTACGTTCTTGTACAGAAGTGGCTGTAATTTGTTTTGTAGCCCCATATTCTATTGACGTAACAAATACTTCACCGTGTACGATAAATGCTACTTCTTTCCCATTTGGGGATACCTGAAATTCGTCTGCTCCAGATGTTATTTTCTCTATTATGGCATCGTTATACTGAAAATCTGAATTAATTTGAACCTCAACTTTTGATGGAGCGCTACCGTTTACGATGGTATAAATTTCTCCATTATAACCAAAGCATAAGTTTCCATTCTCTGCGATGGAAAGAAATCTTACTGGATGATTTTCAAACTTAGATATTTGCGATTCAGCACCTACTTTTAATGAAGCTTTCCAAATATTAAATGAGCCACTTTTTTCACTCAAATAATAAAAATTAGTGTCATTAATCCAAACTGGGTTTCTATCCTCTCCTTGCCAAGATATTACAGTTTCAAATTTGCCCGAAGCAAAATCATAGGTCATTATATCTCTTGTAATAGAAGATATATGATGCTTACGCCACGCATTTTCATACCCTTTTCTATTATGGAAAATTAATTTATTCCCATTTGGGCTATATTGAACAAGCTCAGATGGAGTTGTTAATAACATTTTTTCCCGGCCTCCAGAAACAGAAACACTATACACTTCTGGTAAAGCTCCTGTTGGAAAAAATACAGCTTTAGGGTCATCCTTTCTTGAAGAAGAATAAATCACATTCTTACCATTAGGACTAAAATCCATTGGGTGGTCTGAAGATGAATGGAAAGTTAATCGTTTTGATTGACCTCCATCTGCAGGGATTAGAAACACGTCAAAATTACCATACCTATCAGAAGCATAGGCTATTGATTTACCATCATTACTCCAAATTGGTTCAGTATCATGTGCCTGATGATTTGTTAATTGCAAAGCCAATCCACCATCTGCATTAACTTTAAAAATATCTCCTTTATAGGAAAATGCAATTTCTTTCCCATCGGGAGAAATGGCCGAATAACGCATCCATAAAGGGTTATTTTGACCTAATAAACTAATTGGTAAAACAATAAAGATTAGAAAGAGGGGTTTCATAGAATGGGTTTTTAATTGGTTAATAATCGAGTTCCTAAACTACAATTAAATGGTTTAAAAATACCAATTTGAGCAAATGTTTAAACACCATAATTAATAAGAGATTATCCAAAGCTCACAATTTAGTCCATTAACTTTGTGCTTCAACATGATGCTATGAAACTTACTCAACGTATTGAAGCACTTAGTCAACTAGGAAAAGTTCTTAATGGCCTTTCGAAAGAAAAATTACTAGATTGGGCCGATAAAGCTGGTAATGAAAACCGCTGGTTTACACAAGAATCGGTTGCAATGGCTATTTCAGGTATTTCTAAAATGCTAAAGAAAGACGCTTTAACGTCTTGGGCTGAAGCCTACACTCTTAACAGTTCTGTCAAACGAATAGGGATAGTTATGGCAGGCAATATTCCACTCGTAGGGTTTCACGATTTACTGTCTGTACTTATTAGTGGCAATAAGGCCGTTATTAAGCTTAGCTCACAAGATAAAGTATTAATGCCCCTGCTAACAGATTTGCTTATTTCAATAGAACAAACGTTTGAGGATCAAATAGAATACGTAGGTAAACTTGAACATATTGATGCGGTAATTGCTACGGGAAGCGATAACTCTGCTCGATATTTTAAACAATATTTTGGGAAGCAACCGCATATAATTCGTAAAAATCGCACTTCTTGTGCCGTACTTAAAGGAGATGAAACAGATGAAGACATTATTGCGTTGGGCAAGGATATATTTTCTTATTTTGGTTTAGGCTGTAGAAATGTATCTAAGTTATATGTACCTAAAGAATATGATTTTATATCCTTTTTAGATGTGCTCAATGCGTATAAAGACATTGCATTTCATAGTAAATGGGTAAATAATTATGATTATAATAAATCTATTTACTTGGTAAATAGAGAGCCACATTTAGATACTGGGTTTTTGCTTCTTAAAGAATCCTCCGAATTAGTTTCGCCTCTTGCGGTACTTTTTTATGAAGTGTACACCGATACAGAAGCCTTAAAATCAAGATTAGAAATAAATAAAGATAAGATCCAGTGCATTATTGGCTCAGAAGCTAATCGGCTAGACTGCATTCCTTTTGGGGAGGGTCAGTATCCTGAAGTGCTAGATTATGCAGACGGAGTAGATACGCTTAAATTTCTTACAGAAATTTAAGCTAGAAGTTCGAAGCTTGAAGAATCACTTTCGGTTTTGGACTTTCAACTCAGTACTACTAATTATTAATCTTTGCACCACCACGCCATACTTCAACCGACCCGTTATATGCTTGGCCATCCATACTAATTGTGTAGAAGTAAATACCATCAGGTACGCCTTCTGCACGCCAGTCATTTTGGTAATCGTCACTATTAAACACTCGTACACCCCAGCGATTAACAATTACCAATTTAGTGCTCGCCTTTTTATTTAAAATAATAAAGGCTTCATTAATACCATCATTATTTGGTGTAAAAACATTGGGAATTGAAACATCAGTTTTAGATTCGATACTTATTTCAAGTACTATATCACAACCAGTAGAGTCTCTAACAACGGCATTATAAATACCTATTGGCAGTTGTCCAAAAACATGGCTATAATTCCCAAACCTATCTGGAATTATTGCTTGAAAATCCTCAATAACAAATCCATCTCCATCCAATAATTGAATATCAAAAGGAGGGTTGTCAGAGTCTATACTGCCAACTATAAAAGAACCAATATCTTGCTCAGGGTAGGTGTCGCTTAATTTTGCTGCTACAGCCTCAATAGCTGCAGGTTCAGAAATAGATATAGGAGCACTAAATGGACATAAATCATCTTCATCAACTCTTATTAAGATATTATAATCTTCACCAACAGGCAAACCAATTACCGTGCTGCCCGAGCTAAATGCTATCCAACTCGCACCGGCATCAGCACTATACTCAAATATATTTCCGTTACCTCCATCTACTGTTATAACTGCAGAACCTCCAGTTGGATCACCGAAACAGGCTATATCTCCAGCTTTACTAACGGTTCCAGTTACTTTAGTTTCTTGCAGTTCAACTGTAAACTCCCCTTCTTGACCACAACCTGCATCTAAATCTTCTACTTTATATTTATACGTACCAGGCCCTAAAAATTTACCAAAATCCGAACCTGATTGACTAACGATAATAGTGCCATCGGATTCAAATATTGAATAAAATGGATTGGTATTTACCCCTGTTAATACAAAGCTTACTCCACCGTCTTTAGTCCCGTTATCAGTAAACTGACAAGTTGCGGGAAAAGGATTTACTTGAACCGTAAAATTGCAGTTTCCAATACACTCGATTACTTCAACAATTATTTCTTCCACTCCAGATTCTCCACAGCCTTCATTCTGCGTTGCAAAGAAAGACGTAGGTCCTAGAATACTTAAATCTATCAGTCCAGCTAAATTAAGGCTAGACCCCGAACCTATGGATGGATTGGTCATTGCTGCATCATCGTACCAAAGAACATTAGTACCAGAAACAGTTATTACTGGTGCTGTTTGGCTGTTCTGACAAGCTGATATTGGGCTTGAACCAGTAGGAGGTGCACTTGCTCCAGTTATCGTTACTGTTAAAGTGGTAGAAACATCGGTTCCTAAACAAGCACCTGTTCCTAAAACAGTATAAGTAAAATCATAAGATTGACCTACCACAATTCCAGCTGTAGTGGCATCAAATATTGAACCAGTCAAGGCTCCTGTAGCATCATCATCATTCCAAGTTCCACCAGCATCATTACCCGTTAAGCCAGTAAACAAATCAAACCCGTTATCTAAATTACATGCATTTTGTGGAGTGGATGTTCCAGCATTTGGTTTTGCAATCACATTTACGTCAAACTGTGTCAATGAACTTTCTCCACAAGCACCTTCTTGACTAACAAAATACTGTACTAATGGAGCAACAGGTGTACTTAAATCTAATGTAGGTTGATATGGATTACCTGTGAACAATAAGTTTGTTTTAGCAGCATCATCAAACCATCTAACCGTTGCACCCACTGTAGTATTTGCCATTAGGCTAACACTTGTTTCATCTTGGCATAGATCCTGTATCATAAGCACCCCTCCGTTAGGAGCAGTAGTTGATGCAGCTGGATCAACCGTAACTTGTAATGTAACCATATCATCAACACAAGGAGGAATTCCGGTTACTGTATAAGTAAAATTAAACGTTGTAGTTACTACAATAGAAAGGGCTGCTGCATTAAATATACTCCCCGACAACTGTCCTGTTGCATCGTCATCATTCCAAGCACCACCTGTATTATTGCCTGTTAAACCTAAAAAGAGGTCAAAAGCATTATCGGTTGGACAAGTTGATTGAGGTGTTGCCACACCTGCTTCGGCTGCTGCATTTACCGTTACCAATATTTGATCTGTTAATGTTAATGGACAGCCATTCAATAATGCATCTACTGTTATCGTATAAGGAGAGCCTGCCGAGGTTAAACTTGCTGCTGGTATCGTGCTTATTAATTCATTCGCTATGCCAGTGCCTGTAAATACTCCTCCAAAATCAACCCCATTAATCTGAACCTGGTAATCAGCTCCTAATTCTGAATTTGTAAGGGTAACTGTTTGATCCGTTCCATCACATATTGTTGGTGTTCCAACTTCCACTATTGATTCGTCTAGTGGTAACGGATTTACCGTTAAGTCTATTTGATCTGTTAGGGTGTTAGTACAGCCATTCAAGGATGCATCCACTGTAATGGTATGAGGCGATCCTCCAGGAGTTAACCCATCAGCTAAACCTATGGTCGCTAGTAATAAAGGATTGCCATCACCTATTATAGGTGCACCAAAATCAACTCCATTCAATTGAACTTGATATGAAGTATTTAATTCAGAAGGGTTGATAGTAACAGTTTGAGATTGCCCTTCACAAATCGTTTGAGGACCATTTTCCGAAATTGGGGCATCAATAGCTGCAGGCAAAATAGTAACAGTATTAGATTCAACACAGTTGTTTGCATCCGTAATATCAAATGTGTAGTCTCCTGTAATCAAATTAGATTCTGTAAAAATTCCACCTGAAGTCCCAATTGAGCCACCTCCTGGCAAAGCCCCTGGAGCAGAAGTAAAGCTAATTACGTAGCCCGGTGTTCCACCACTTACCGTAAATTCTATGGCACCACTTGTCCCACTACAATTTGGTGTTAAGTTAGTTGAGTAAATAACTTCTGATGGCTCATTCACAGAAACTGTTAATGACTTAGGATTGTCAGGTATTATTATAGGATCACTCGAGATAACAGTAATCTTATACAAACCGTGTCTTGGAATACCAAAGGCCTCTGCACCCGGTTCATTTAAAGAACCATTTCCAGTTTTAAAAGTAAAGCTTGTAGCCGCAATTCCAACTTGATCAGAAAGATCAACATCGCCACCTCCTGTTTGATAAACTAACTGATACCGAAAGGGAGCCGTTCCTGAAATCACGTTTACAGTAATGGTTCCATCATTTCCTCCAAAGCAGCTTACATCCGTCTGAGATGCATTGATTATAAGCTGCCCAAAAGATCTATTTGAAAAACCTAGTGCTGAAATAAGAAAAATCAATCCAAATATCTTCTTCATAATAACCTACTTCAGAATTATTTTTTTACTTAAACTACTACACAAAAAGTCTTTTTCATTAGAAAAAACCACCTTAATAGAATATAATTTATCCAAATTCAAATCCTTAAATTCCAGCTTTTTATTACCTCTTGCCTTTTTTTTGCTAACTAAAACATCTCCAGAGGCAGTTTCGACAAGAAGAGTACAGGTATAGTTTGTATCACTTTTAATATCGACTAAAATCACCCCAGTAGTTTTAGTGGGATTCACATTAGAATCAACAGAAATTTTATTTGTGCATTGAGGGAAAGCACTTATAGATCCAAAAGACATCACTACTAACGTGATTATCAATATTTTATATTTCATCTGAATATTCAAAATGTACTTAATAAATGGATAATTTTAACATAAAGTAACCCAAAGGTAGGCCATTTTGGCATTCAATGCCTTAGGTATATAAACCTAGACTCCAGATTGTTTTACTTAGAATACTTTATCGCGCCTAAAGAACGGAAAAATAATTGTATAAATCAATCAATACAAAGCTTAAAACGCATCCATTACATCACAATTTATACTAAATTTGTATTCCAAAAAAATACAGGGGTAATTCCTTTTTATTAACATTAAAAAGTCTTATATATTAAGGGTAACTCGAAAAGATTTTAAACATTCTAATTTATACTTATGGCATTCGACATTGATATGATAAAAGCTGTGTACGCAGCCTACCCAGAACGCATTGCAGCAGCACGTAAAATAGTTAACCACCCACTTACTCTTTCAGAGAAAATTTTATATGCACATCTATCAGAAGGAAATGCCAGTGTCTCCCATAAAAGAGGAATGACTTATGTTGATTTTGCCCCAGACAGGATTGCTTGCCAGGATGCTACTGCTCAAATGGCCTTATTGCAATTTATGCAAGCTGGTAAAACCAAAGTAGCTGTGCCAACCACTGTGCATTGCGATCATTTAATTTTAGCCAAAGAAGGAGCTGCTAATGATTTATCATCAGCTAAATCAGCTTCGGGAGAAGTGTTTGACTTTCTTGAAACGGTATCGAATAAGTATGGGATTGGGTTTTGGAAACCAGGTGCAGGCATTATTCACCAAGTAGTATTAGAGAATTATGCATTTCCTGGAGGAATGATGATCGGGACAGATTCGCATACAGTTAATGCTGGTGGTTTAGGCATGGTGGCCATAGGTGTTGGTGGTGCTGATGCGGTTGATGTAATGGCGAATATGCCTTGGGAATTGAAATTTCCGAAACTAATTGGGGTTAAACTAATAGGTAGGCTAAATGGCTGGACAGCTCCTAAGGATGTTATCCTAAAAGTTGCGGGTATTTTAACCGCCAAAGGTGGCACAGGTGCCATTGTTGAATATTTTGGTGAGGGTGCTAAGTCGTTATCTGCTACTGGTAAAGGAACAATCTGTAATATGGGGGCTGAAATTGGTGCAACCACTTCAACTTTTGGTTATGACGATAGTATGCGTAGATATTTAGCTTCTACTGGTCGTCAAGATGTGGTTGATTTGGCAGATGAGGTTAAAGAGCACTTAACTGGTGACCCTGAAGTATACGCCAACCCAGAACAATATTTTGACGAAGTAATTGAAATTAATCTTTCAGAACTTACCCCTCATTTAAACGGGCCATTTACGCCTGATTTAGCTACTCCAGTAGCTGAAATGAAGGAAAAAGCTGCTGCCAATGATTGGCCTACAGATATTGAGTGGGCTTTGATTGGCTCGTGTACTAATTCTTCGTATGAAGATTTGACTCGAGCAGCTTCCATTGTAGAGGATGCGGTTAGCAAAGGACTCACTGCTAAGGCTTCGTTGGGAATCAACCCAGGCTCTGAGCAAGTTCGTTTTACAGCGGAAAGAGATGGTCTATTAGATACATTTAATAAGTTTGAATCTACTAAAATATTTACCAATGCCTGTGGCCCTTGTATTGGCCAGTGGGCAAGGCCAGGGGCAGAAGATCAAAAGAAAAACTCCATTGTGCACTCATTTAATAGAAATTTTGCAAAACGTGCTGATGGCAACCCAAATACGCACGCATTTGTTGCCTCTCCAGAAATGGTGGCCGCCATTGCCATTTCAGGTAAATTAGATTTCAATCCTGTAACTGATGAGCTTGTAAATGATAAAGGAGAATCTGTTAAACTAGCAGAGCCTACCGGCATAGAATTGCCAACTCAAGGATTTGCAGTAGAAGATAATGGCTACAAAGAACCTGCTGACGATGGTTCTGGTGTCACTATATCTGTAGCAGAAGATTCTAAAAGATTGCAATTATTAGAACCTTTTTCCCCTTTTCCTGGAGGCGAGCTTACAGAAATGAAGCTTTTAATAAAAGCCAAAGGAAAATGTACTACTGATCATATTTCAATGGCTGGCCCTTGGTTACGTTATAGAGGTCATTTAGATAATATTTCTGATAATATGCTAATTGGTGCGGTTAATTATTATAACGAGCAAACAAATTCTGTTAAAAATCAATTAACAGGTGAATATGGTGCCGTGCCAGCAACCCAAAGAGCCTATAAAGCTGCAGGTGTCGGATCTATTGTCGTTGGAGATGAAAATTATGGTGAAGGGTCTTCGAGGGAACACGCAGCAATGGAACCTCGTCATTTGGGAGTTCGAATTGTATTAGTAAAATCATTTGCTAGAATTCACGAAACAAACCTGAAGAAACAAGGAATGCTTGGCCTAACCTTCGATAATAAGGATGATTACACCAAATTTCAGGAAGATGATATAATTGAAACTGTTAACCTAAATAACTTCGCCCCTGGAAAACAAATTCTACTGAAACTATCTCATAAAGATGGGACAAGTGATGTAGTAGTTTGCAACCATACGTATAATCAAAGTCAAATAGAGTGGTTTAATGCAGGATCAGCATTAAATTTGATTAAACAACAGAAATAAAAAAAACAGTTATTGGTTATCTAATAAGTTAATTCTAAAACCAATAATTAATAACCCATTAACAAATAACTAAAAAAATATGGCTACGATTACATTAAAAGGAAACGACATTCATACTGCAGGCTCTTTGCCAGAAGCAGGGCATGAAGCTCCACTTTTTACGCTTACAAAAACTGATTTATCAAACGCTAGTCTTTCTGATTTTAAAGGCAAAAAAGTAATCCTTAACATATTCCCTTCCTTAGATACAGGTATTTGTGCTGCTTCGGTGCGTAAATTCAATGAGGAAGCTAGCAATAATGATGTTACTATCTTAAACATTTCTAAAGATTTACCTTTTGCTCACAATCGTTTTTGCGAGGCAGAAGGAATTAAAAATGTAATTAATCTTTCAGATTTTAAAAATACCAATTTTGCTACGGCCTATAAAACCAATATTGTAGATGGCCCAATGGAAGGGCTACACTCAAGAGCAGTAGTAGTGATTGATGAAGATGGGAAAGTTATCTATTCAGAGCAAGTTCCTGAAATAGTTCAAGAGCCTGATTACGATAAGGCATTGGCTGCTTTATAAATAAATACCTTATCGTCATTGCGAGCCTGCCTGCACGTAGCCGTTTCGGCAAAGGCAGGGCACGAAGAAATCTGTTAATATTAAACTGAAATTTATAAACAGATTGCTTCCCCATCAAAAGGCGGATCGTTATGATGTTTTAATTTTAGAAAACTATGAAAGTAATTACCCGCTACTTAGAAGATGAATTATACATTGCCGAAAATGAAAATGGCAATACCATCAATATAGATATGCGTAAGGCAGAAGACAAAAAAAGTCTTGCACCCATTGAAATAATGTTAGCATCCATTGCTGGTTGTGCAGCTGTAGATATTGTATCTATGCTCAAGAAAAAGCGTAAAACTTTTGTTGATCTTACCGTAGAAACCACCGGTGTACGAAGAGACGAGCACCCAAGAGGGCTTACTCATATCACTTCTAAATATACCTTAATCTCTCCTGATACCAATTTAGCAACCTTTGAAAAAGTGGCAATTATGGCCACTCACAAGTACTGCTCTGCTGCAGCCTCTGTTAAGGCTGAAATAGAAATCGAGTGTGAGGTGTTTGAAAGTAAATAATTCACTTAATATAAAAATTCTTAGGTCACCCCGAACTTGTTTCAGTATCTTCATAAAATATGTTGAAATAAATCCAGCATGGCTTTATCAAATTAATAACCTCCGTAAAATTTACGCAAGAACCATTCTGTTGAGGCTATGACTATAAGTAGCCCGAAAATCCATTTTAGGTTAAGCAAGGGCTCCTCTTTTTGAGTAGAGTGAATGGTTGAAACAGGCTCGAGTTCTTCTATCTTGTTATTAAAGTCATTGATGTTCGCAAATGCATAGAACTCTCCCTTTGATTTAACAGCTATTTTATGGAGCAAATCAAAATCTGCCTTTGGGTTTAGGTGTTCTAAGTCCAAAGATTTAATAATAAACTGACCTTTTGAAAGGTATACTTTCTCTTCAATTTTTGTTCGAGCCGTAAAGCTATAAACACCTTCCTCTAGATTTCTTACTTTATACACCGAATTTAGACTAAGAGGAACGTACGAGAACGTTTTTGCCTCTCCACCTTCCCCCTTAACCTCCAAGTCAACCTTATTGCCAGTAATTTGCTCAAATAATGCATTATACTCTTGCGTTTCAAAAAGAACAATCTCCCCTTTTTCGTACACCACTTTTTGAGGGGCTACGTAAAATCGCTTCTTACGGGTATCGGCACTTAAGTATTGAACTGTTTTTGAAATTAGTTCATTAAAATATTGATGAGATTGACTCAATCGGTACTCATCTAACTTCCATTTCCAGCTATTGGTGCCTAGTAAAACTCCCAAACTCGATTCTTTATGTTTAGAAAAAAACAAGAGCGGATTTTGAGTGGCCACACTGCCAATTTGCTGGTAGAGAAGTACTGTTGAAAGAGGGTCATTAGAACTTATCCCGTATGGAGTTGTAATAGGGGGTAAATCAGAAGCCCAGCTCACAAAGCCATCACTTACTTTAAAATAATCAAAACTGGTATTTACTATTGGTTTTACAAGATCTGATTTGCTAAATCCTGAACCAGAAATGGGAAAAGGCAAATTGGCTTGTAAAAACCTGGTATTACTACCCTGCCCAATAATCATCCATTTTGGAACATCTGAATTAATAAAGCTCTGCTTATCTTGATTGCTAGTTTGAGAGCCTGGGTATTGGTGGGCGATTATTAAATCATAATCCAAAGTCTTTGGTAAACCATAGACCAATTCTACATTATAATATTCATTCCTTTCAATAGAGGATTTTATGGCCTTTATGTCAGGGTGCGGAGAAGATGCCACAATCAAAATCCTCTTTTGCGCATCGATCACATCGAAATATATGGTTTTGGTATTATTTAATTGGGTAAATTCACCATCAACAGGAGTTAACTCAATACGTAATGATTGCTTACCACTACCTGCAATAGGAACGGAAATAATTGTTTTATTTAATAATTGATTAAGGTTAAAATCAACCTTTTTGCTCGAAACCAATTTACCCTTACTCCTAATTTTTAATTCAGTGCTTATATGTTCATAGCCAGTGTTTAAGGAGTGAATTTCCAACATCAAGCTATTGCCTTCAAATACGGTAGCATTATGAGCCACTTTAATAATGGCTAAATCCTTAATCTTAGAAGTATCTCCAATGCCAATGGTATAAATAGGGTACTTTGTTGAAATAGCTAAAGGTGAGTAACCTTGATTAAAGATTCCATCTGAGAGGAGCACCATTCCTCCCACGTTATAATTATCATAATCTCTTTTAATATTATTCAACTGCCTAGATAAATCAGTAGCGTTTTGATCAAATTTCAAAGAATCAACTTTCGCAATTGGATTGCCCTTAAGACCAACTACTGAAACATCATAGCCTTGGCTTGTCAATTTTCCCTCTATTTGATTCAGTGCTTTTATTACCTCACTTTGCAGACTTGAATTACTCGAAACAATTGATGTTGAGTTATCAATAGCCACAATAAATAAAGGTTTTTGAAATTGATTCTTAATAGTGTTCAAGTATGGTTCCATCAGTAAAAAAGAAAGCAAAGAAATTAGTAGCCACCGTAAACCTGCTAATCCATAATTTAACTGAATTGACCAAGGAGCCTGTTTTGCGTATTGAACCCACGCATAAACCCCTCCTATTATTATACAGAGAAATACCCACCAGAAAGAATATGAGAGAGAGAGATTGGTCATTTATTTAATAACTGTTATGGATGTTCAAAAAGTTTCTTCAACTTAGAAACTATGTCCTCCTTAACCAAGCTGTTAATTTCTCCTAATTCTCTTTGAATAGCCGATTTAGGAATTGTTACCATTTTATGCAGTCGAATTACTGAGTCAACAATTAAACCAGAACCTTCCCATTGAGTAGATCCTTTTCTGATAATGATATCATATTCTGATAATGTGTTTGGTACTCTACTAGATATGAATGCAATTATGATATGACTATAAGAACCGATTTCTGAAGTTAAACATAAAGCTGGCCTAACTTTAGAGCTTGAAAAATCATCAAATGGGAACGGGACTAATACAATGGAATACTTAATCATTAACAGGTTTTCCATCTTTTTTTGAATAAATATCTTCAGCTGGGTTGTCTAAAAATTCAAACGCTGGATTTTTAGAGATTGATTTCATCCACTGATCTTCTTCTTGATTTTCATATTGAACATCATCCACCAAAATCAATACTCGTACCTTTCTATCTGGAATAGCTAATTTATAGTCAATCTTTAAATTGCCTCCAGCATCAGTCTTTGATTCAATTTCAATTGCTTTCATTAATTAAACTTTACTATAAAGTTACAAACTTCGAATCATTTTATATCAATAGCATTAAATCAGGCTTAAAATATAAGAACCGATTTTCCCATTATGCCGCCTTTTTTCATATCATCTAAGGCGGCAATTACTTCATCAAAGGGGCGCACGCTGCCAATAATAGGAATGATCTGGAATGATTTTACAAACTCAACCATTCGCTCAAATTCTCTATCGCTGCCCATGGTAGTACCTACAACTGAAAGCTGGCGCCAAAACATAGTGTATAAATCAATGGTAGCTGGCAATCCATTTGTTGCACCGTAAAATACCAACCTCCCTTTAGGGTTAAGGAGTTTAATCAATTGCCCAAACTGATTGCCTCCTGCACTATCAATAATTACATCAAAGCCACCGTGCCTTCTTTTTACATTCCTGTGCCAGTCTTTTTCGGTGTAATCAAACCCCTCTATAGCTCCTTTTTCTTTGGCTAATTTAATATTGTCTTTATTGCTCGAAGTTACAAAAGTATCTGCCCCAATTGTTATGGAAAATAAAGCTGCCATTTGAGCCACGCCTCCACCAAAACCGGAAATAAGCACTTTGGTTCCTTTTTCAACGCCCCCTTTTGTAAAGCAAGCTCTGTAAGCGGTTAGCGCTGACAATGGAATAGCTCCTGCTTCTGGGTCCGTAAGATGCTTTGGCTTTTCAACTAAACGATCTAGGTTAGCCACCACATATTCAGCAAGTGCACCGTCTTTTGGAAGACCAAGTACATGATAGTCGTCTTGCTGGGCTTCATCATCATCTCCCCAATTATTATTTGGGTTAATAAGTACTTTTTTGCCAATCCAAGAAGATTCCGCTTGACCTCCTACCTCCACCACTTCTCCTACACCATCAGAACCCAAAGTAACTCCAGGCACAATGTTCGGGTATTTTCCTTCTCTAATCCATTGATCACGCCTGTTTAAACTAGCAGCCGTGATTTTTATTAATGCTTCGCCTTCTTGAGCTGTAGGGATTTCCTTTTCCTCAATTTTAAACGATAAATCAGATTGTATAACAAGTGCTTTCATGTGTTGTTGGGAATCAGTTAATAGTTACTGGAATTGCAATTTACTGATAACTCTTAACCAATAACTAACTCTAAAATGGAGCAGGCCCATCATCGTTAGGAGAACCAGTATCTTCCTGAGCTGTGTTTAGTCCACTTTGCAAGGTAACAGTATTGGTAAAACCAGCACCTGCATCGGATGGAAACGAACCAGCATTAAAGCCAGCGTCATCGGAAAAGTCCAAATCAGCAAATTTGGTAAACTTGCCAATGAATTTAAGCTTCACATTCTCCAAAGATCCATTTCTATGCTTGGCAATAATTACTTCGCCCATCCCTGTAGTAGGCATTCCTTCCGAATCTTCTGTTAAGCCATAATATTCGGGGCGATACAAGAACATTACAATATCAGCATCCTGCTCTATAGAACCCGATTCCCTCAAATCTGAAAGTTGAGGTCGTTTATCTCCTCCCCTAGTTTCAACCGCCCTACTTAATTGCGAAAGTGCAATTACTGGAACAGACAATTCTTTAGCGATGCCTTTTAGAGCACGCGAAATCATACCAATTTCCTGTTCACGGTTACCTCCTCCTCCACGTGCATCAGCACTCATAAGCTGCAAATAATCAACAATAATTAACTCAATATTGTTCTGAGCTTTCAGCCGCCTACACTTGGCTCTTAACTCCAAAATGGTTAGTGCTGGGGTGTCATCTATATAAATAGGTGCCTTACTTAATTTTTCGGTTTTATGCAATAATTGCTGCCACTCATAATCTGCTAACGAACCTTTTTTAATCTTTTCACCTTCTAGCTCCGATTCGGCACTTATCAAACGATTTACCAATTGTACTGATGACATTTCTAGCGAAAATATAGCAACCGGCTTACCAAAATCAACTGCTGCATTACGCATAGCAGAAACCACAAAAGCCGTTTTACCCATACCGGGACGAGCAGCTATAATTACCAAATCAGATTTTTGCCAACCGGAGGTTACTCTATCCAAAGCAGAAAACCCAGAAGGCACTCCTGTTAAACCATCTTTATGTTTTTGGCGTGCCTCTAATTCCGTTAAGGCTTCAGACATAATGGATTTCATATCCGCGTAATTCTTACGAATATTCTGCTCAGAAATATCGAACAGAGCGCTTTCGGTTTGATCTAGTAAATCAAATACATCTGTTGTTTCTTCAAAGGCCTTCGTTTGCATTTCACCAGACACTCGAATAAGCTCCCGCTTAATGGCCATTTCAATGATAATACGACAATGATATTCTACATTAGCAGCTGAGTTTACTTTGGTTGTAAGTGCTGTAACTGCATAAGCGCCACCTGCTACTTCTAAGGTGCCATCTTTTCGTAACTGAGCCGTAACAGTTAGTAAATCTACTGGTTGAGAATCGTTGAACAAAAACAGAATAGCTTCATAAATTACTCTATGCCCATCTTTATAAAAGGCTTCTGGTTTAAGAATATCTGCAATGGCGGATAAGGCATCTTTTTCGAGCATTAAAGCTCCTAAAACGGCTTCTTCCAGTTCTAGTGCTTGGGGCGGAACCTTACCTAAACTTTCTCCAATTTGCGATTGTAAATTATCGGACTTATAACCCAAACGAAGAGGCGTACTACTTTTATCCATTAAGTTTATCAGGTTAGGTTGCTTTATAGAATCAACGACCAAAAATAAGATTTTCGTTTACTGCGAGTTGCAAATTTTAGAATTACTTATTCACAAAAATCAAATTCTTATCCACAACTTTTTAACATTGCCTGAGTGTCAATAAATTAGAAGAATGTTTAATTTTTAGATTGAATGAGTCTTAGCAATTCAATCCCTTTCTGAGATTGAGGTTGAAGTAGTAATCCTTGCATCATCACATTTTTTGCATCCTTGTTCTGCCCTGAAGAAAAATATAGATTAGCTAGATTATAATAAGCTCGAAAGTTAGAATTATCAAGTTTAATGGATGTACTCAAATCATTAATGGCTAACTCGGGTTTTCCTACTTCGTAGTATAGAAGCCCCCTTAAGTAGAAAGCTCTCGCATAGGTTGGTTCAAGGTTTATTAATGTATTTAAGGCTTGCAGTGCCTTTTTATTTTTACCAACAATGCTATAAGCTGTGGCCAAATTGGTATAAACAGGCGTTAATAAAGAGTCCATTTTTAAGGCCATTTTATACTCAACAATAGCCCTTTGTGTATTTTTTTGCTTATAATAATAATCGCCTAATTGCAACCTGCCTAAAGGAAAATCAGCACTGGCTTGCATCATCTCTATTAATTCATTTCTAGCTGCTTGCGCCTTTTCTCGCTGAGTTGGGTCGAGTTGCGATAAGTCCATTTCTGCAATTAACTGGGCAGAACCAATTCGAACAAGTCGGGTGCTGTCGCTCATATATTCCAAAGCAAAACCTGCTTTTTGGTCTAATGGGTATCGTTGAAATTTAGCGAGTGCATTATACCTCACAAGGGCTGAACTATCCTTAAGAGCCTTCAACAGCATATCAAACTCTTCTTGCGTATCATATAAAGGGTAATATTCTAGGGCGGTGGCTCTGGCAATAGCAGGGTAGTTTAGGTTATTAATAAATTGTAGCACTTCTTGTTTTATCTGCTCATCATAGGGAGGTCGAGCCGCTTTTAATAAATGATTGGAAAAATGATCGGATCGTCCCGTGCCATACCATTTTACAACCCAATCAGATGCCCATGTATCTGATTTATCTTTATGGCAGCCTGTACAAGCATTGGGTGTATTATATTCAACACTCTGGTCTGGGCGTGGCACTCTAAAGCTATGATCTCTGCGAAAATCATTGCCCATAAAAACAGCACCCGTCATATGGCAGCTTACACATTGGGTGGATTCATTTTCTCCTTTATGAAAATGGTGCGCCTCTGAATTATAATTGGGCTCGTGGCATTGCATACAAAGGTTGTTTCCTTCCAGCTTCAGCTTATTTGAATGCACATTATGACAATCGGCACATTTAACCCCTTGCGCATACATTTTGCTCTGCACAAAAGAGCCAAACACATAATCTTCTTCTTTAATTTGTCCATCAGGGTGGTAGTATTCTGAGTTGATTGTCTGAAGCATAAATTGATCTTCGAAGGAAACATCAGGCTTCATTACCTCAGTAAGCTTAACCCGCCTTGCATGGCAACCTGCACATTGATTAAGTTGAGATTTCTGAGTTCTTCCAACAACTTGAACCATTGGATCTCCAGTAGGGTTTTCTTTTGATGCCCAGTTTAGATGTGCCCCGGCCGGGCCGTGACAAGCCTCGCAACTAACAGTAATATTATCATAAGTAGTGGTAAACTCATCTTTGGCTAAGTTATAGTTCTTTTTTAAGTTAGTAGAGTGGCATTCGGCACACATAGTGTTCCATCGTTGGGCTCCTTGTGTCCAATGCAACCAGTCCTTATTCGGAATTTGTTGCCCTTTATATTGATTAAACCACTGCTTTTTTTCAGTATCCCAGGTAGCTCGTAATATTTGGTATTTACCATTGGGAAATTTAATTAAGTATTGCTGTAAAGGGGCAACTCCAAAAGTGTAGGCTATTTTGTGTTCTTTTTTCTGACCTTCTCTACCTGTTTTTACAAAATAAGTTGAATCCTTTTTATAGAATAGATATATCTCTCCATCTGCATCAAAAGAAACATTATTAAAATCGCCTAACACTGTGGTATCATTGGGTAATTTCATAGCCCAGTCGTGATGCGAGCCTTTCCAATCGTTATACTCAGCTTGATGGCATTGAATACAAGATGCTTCGCCTACATATTCGTTTTTAGCATAAATAGAAGAGTTGTAGCTATTAGGTTGTTCTTTATTAGTACAACTAAAAAATAAATAGCTTGCCAGCATTAAAAAGAACAAATGCTTAACGTCCACCTCAAACTTTGCAAAAATATTAACTAGCATAATAACAAAAATAGACTAACCTAACTCAAGAAGTCGCTGGTCAAAAACAAAAGGATCAATTACCTCAATAACTTTTGTTTTAACATGATGCACATGAAGCGGGTTGAGAAGTAAATTGTGCTCTCCAGGAACAATGGATGAAGGAACTTTTAAGATATACTCATTCCCTTGTAAAAAAACTTTTTCCCCTATCCGCTGCGTAGCAAATTGCTGCTCCATCTGCAAATTCCAGTTCTTAGGTAAATTTTTTGATTGATATTCTATCATAGAAGTTGTTTTGGCAAGTTTAATCTTTGCTAAACAAATATGAGTGGTAGAAAGCAGGTGATAATTATGCACCAGATACTCCAAGCTAGCCAAAGCTATACTAGACGATGTATATACCATGTTTACCCCCTTAGGGTTCCACCGCCCACCATGTAGCCCTGCACCAATTCCCGACAAATCGTTAATATGTACCTTCTTGCTAATTCTGTAGACAAACACTAAGCTAGCACACCATATTCTAACCTGCCAATTTCATCGAGCAATAGCCGTATGCCAAAGCTATTGCTTAAAAGGACTTTGGGTTTGCCTCCACCCAAGGCAATATTATCAGTATTCATCCATGGGTGAAAAGATTGACCAAAAGCATCGATGCCTTTACGATAGACTTCCTCAATTTCCAATATTTTTTCTGTAACTGATGGATTAAAAATAGATTTACGCTTGTAGGTATCTATCGAAATAGGAAGGAGATTAATTAACTCTGTAACAGATAGACCTGAAAGTTTTAACAGCTTTTTTATATACGTTTTAGAAATGGATTGAGCAGACAAACTGTAATACGAACCTGTAGCATAAGCAACGGCTGGTTCATTGAGTACTAAATGGGTATATGGAGATGATAAATTATATGTTTTCATTTTTTTAAATGTGTAAAACAACAATTATATACACGTAAATATACACCTTTTATTTATATAGCTATAAAATCAATACATTTTTTTAGGTTTTAACTATTACCTTAAATCCGCAAGGAAAATCTATAACAAACCATAATATGATGTCATTCAATCATACCGACTAAAGTACGGTACAGGCTTTGCTCAATATTTGGCACTCACCAATATGCCACATTGATTCCGTTCTCCCGATAAAATCGGGATGCGAGCACCTTACTAACAACAACTTATGACTTTCATCACAAAGTTCGTAACTGTTCACCCAATTTTAGTTCAACAAAGTCTCAGAGAGGCGACCTGTCTGTAGAATTGAATAAAATATGCACCATCTAGCTCCGTAGGAGCGACCTTTCCATATTGTTGCTGATTTAGGCCGCTCCTACGGAGCTGGATATTTTAATCTGTAAACTACTAACCAAAGTTCCTTGCAGATTTAACCTGAACTATTCATAAGCATTTATATTAATGCGTATTCTTCGTTGCAAAAAACATCGCTGTAGAACACCACAGCTTCAATTCTTGACGCCTTGAATCCACATCAATCTAAACGCATGAATAATTCAGGTTAAGGCATTAAAACGCTTGATTAAAATTAAAATAGAAACCAGAACTTTCTCTACCGAACCCAAGATCAAGCCGTAGGTTCATCCGTGGTTGCACTTCAAAGCGATAACCAATGCCAACATTAGGAAGCCAACGATTGCTATTATCTTCAATTGCTTGCCAATTAAAAATAGTGCCCGACCCAGCCCAAAATACCGCTCCATGTTTGCTCAATTGTTTATCAGATTTTAAAAATTTATGTCGGTATTCAACTAAAAAAAAGAATATACTCTCATCTCTATATTGCCCCCAGATATAACCTCTAAAATCAAATGGGGTACCCAATTGCGACATTTCACCATACGGGATTTCTCCTACACCAATCCTTGTTTTAACCTGCCAAGCCAAGGTATTTCCAGGTCTGACAATATTCTGAAAATGACGATAATCCACTAAATATATTTGATAATTATTATCACCTCCTAATGACTTGTCATAAAAGGTAGCCCTGCCATCAATATAAAACCCTTCCCTAGCATCAACCGGAATGTCTCGAGAATCGTACCTAAGAATTAAACCAATACCAGAGTTCATTGGTTTATCATTAAACTGAATGTAGTTCGGGTTACTTGCCACTACAGGACTAGGGTTACTACCTTGCGTAAAATTATAATCGATATTCAGCCCAACAAAATAATCTTTCTTTACCTGATAAAGAATTCTGGGATTAATCCACCACCACATACGATTAAAGGCAGTAGTAGAATCTGATTTAGGAGTAGTAAACCCATTTTCATACCCAACACCCCAATAATGATCGGGCATATCCTTAAGCCAAAAATCACCAAATACTCGCACCTTATCTTTGAACCAAAAGGAAGATAAAATTGCATTTGCTACGATTGCTCCTGTTGATGTATAAGCAAAGGAAAATGGGACCGAAGAGCGTTGAATGAGCGTATCTGTAGATTTGGTTTTAAAACTTGCTAGGCCACCAACCGCGAGTAATCCCCCAAGCTCTGGAGTATAGCCTGGAGCTGCAAAAGGGGTAATCATAAATTTACCGAGTGCCAATTTTTCAGCCTTCTTCTCCAATCTGGCCTTTTTATTTTCAATCTTGTCTTCCTTTTTTGATATATTTTTCTGTGCAACCCCTTCATGAGAACAAAGGAATAACAGGATTAATACCACGCCATAGCGCTGTTTCATAGGAAATAGGCTAATTACAGAAAGTTGATTTGTAAAAATATCATAGAATAATTATAGCCTTCAAAATTAAACTAACTCGATAAGTAAAAGGTATGGGTATTGAAATTATTTGGCAAAAAACTCAAATGGTTTAATTATGCTTCGCATACTCTTCTGCTTTCCTATAACCTAAATCTATCTTCTGCAGTACGCTCAAACTCAAGTGTTCCACAGGCATTTCTAGCAATCAACACCTCAATATCAGGTGGGTATGCAGCAATTTTTTGGCGCCCAATGGTGCTTTGCATGGCATCAAATGCCTTATCTAGAACCTCATAAATACCCCAACTATTTGATGGCACTTTGTTTCCCGTTTCTTGTAAATTTTTAATAAGGATTCTAATACTTGCTTGTATCGATTGTTCTGATTCTTCAATAGGATTCTTGACCCTATTATTTTTTACTTTGATCATAGGCCCTCCTAAATTTACTGCAATAGTTAAATCTGTTGAATCGTTAAATGTTGGTGCAATGGGCACAGGGTTTAATACACCTCCATCAATTAGCTTTACCCCGTTATATTCTACTGGTGTAAAAAATAAGGGCAAAGAAATAGATGCTCTTATGGCTTTAAACAAGGAACCCGAATTAATCCAAACCTCTTTTTCTCCTAAAACATCTGCCGAAACTGCTGTAAATGGAATTTCCAGATCTTCAATTCTAGTATATCCAATAAGATCAACTAACTTATTAATTATTTTATCTCCTTTAAAGAACCCACTTTCTCCCCAAGAAATATCGAGCAAAGTAACCACATCTACTTTGGAGAGCGATCGCATCCAGCCTTCTAGCACATCTAATTTCCCTGCCGCATAAACACCTCCAATTAGCGAGCCTATGGAACAACCAGAAATTGATTTAATTTCATAATGATGCTCTTCTAACCATTTTATTACGCCAATATGAGCTAATCCTCTCGCTCCACCACTTCCTAATACTAAAGAAACTGTTTTCATAATTTATTAAACTTAATAATGCTCTTTATTTTGTTTTATAAGGCCTCTCTAGCACAATTTTTATCAACTCACCTTCTGAGAGCTTATCAGAAAGTGTATGGTCATTAGCTACAGCTGTTAATTTTATCAGTAATTTATTGCCAGTTCTTTTACTTAACTGCTCAGTTGTTTCTCCTTTATTAGCCTTTACCACTTTTACAAAAGTTTCCTTAATAGAGGCTTTTTCTTCCTTAGTCATAAACCTTAAACTAGCCGCAGATGCTTCTAAATCACTTTGGTACTCTATTGGAGCAACACCTAATAATTTAAATACTTC
Source organism: Cyclobacteriaceae bacterium (assembly GCA_021648745.1). Taxonomy (GTDB): domain Bacteria; phylum Bacteroidota; class Bacteroidia; order Cytophagales; family Cyclobacteriaceae; genus JAKISE01. The sequence continues at coordinate 9,956 of JAKISE010000005.1, read as the reverse complement.
GTTTCCCTGTGGCAACCAAAGAATATAGGCATACATTTTTTCATGTTTAGATTCCTCCACAAAACTTATTAAAAAACCTTTTTTGCCATTTACTTCATATTCTTTAGCATAGGTAATATTGGTTTTAAATTTGCTATCAATTTTTTCTAAAAACTTATGTCCAGCTTCTTTTGGTGTAAGCCCTTTACTTTCGATTGTTAAGGAGGCTGCCGCCTTTCCATCTGGTTGGTATGCATTTAACAAATCTGATTGGTTATCAATTACCCATTTTTCAGGAAATTTTACATAAAAATTCAAATCTGGGTGTAGAAATTCATTGTCACGAACAATGCCTTTACTTGGGCTCTCTCCAAAAAGCACACCATCAAACTCATATAAAAAACTAGAGGATACATTTTTAGTAGGCTGAATCGCTATCTCCTTAAATTGCTTATTAAGATTTTCTATTCGTTTTGGTGTGTATGGATGATCTGAGAAATAGCTTTTTTCTTCCTTATTTCCTGTTAACACTTCAATTGCATCATTCATACGTTTAAGCACATCGGGTAATTTAGTAGGATCGTATCCTGCTTTGGCTGCAAGCCTAACGCCATAATTATCAGCTTCAGTTTCAAACCCTCTGCTATAAGAAGATGAAATTAAGGAACTAGACACTTTAATTGGCGCATTAACTAAATCACCAACTGGCTTACTTATTACTCCTAACAAGTTGCCTGGTATTTCTAATATATGGGGCAGAATACTCTTTTTCATTTGCTTAATGGAGTGCCTATTATTAGAATGAATTATTTCGTGACCGATAATACCAGCTAGTTCATCTTCGGATTCTAACAAGGGCAAGATACCTGTAGTTATATAAATATATCCCCCTGGCAGCGCAAATGCATTGGGCGACATATCTGGCACAATCTTAAACTTATAATCAAACAAAGGCTTTTCTAAATGAGACACTAGCTTTTGCCCCACTTTATTAAAATAGGCAGTCATTTCCTCATGATCGTAGATACCCATTTCAGTTTCCACTGTTTTAGAGTTCTCAGCACCAATCTGTTTATCGAGGTCTGTGCTTTGTGCTTGAGCAGAACCTACAAAAAGACAAAAAGAGGTGATTGCGATTAAAAATATATTTTTCATAACAAGTGGGTATTAAGTGGGTATTAAGTAGTGTTGAGAAACTTAAATAAAGACTATGGACTGAAAGTACCATAGTTTTAACCTGCGACTGAAAGTCGCCACGCTGGCTACTCCAATATAAAATTGGACTCACTATGATCATCGGGCTTTCTGTGATGTTCTAAGTAGTCATTTACCATCTTGTCTGTAATATTGCCCGTACTCCAACACCCAAACCCGATTGCCCAAAAATGACGTCCCCAATACTGCTTCTTTAGTTCTGGAAACTCTTCCTGAAGTTTACGGGAACTACGCCCTTTTAACCGTTTAACCAGGTCGCTAATTGATTGCGATGGACGATAATTTATATGCATATGGACATGATCTTTAGAGACTACTCCTTTCAAAATTCTAACATCTTCCGAATCACAGATCTGTATCAATAGACTCCTACATCGTATTTTAATATCTCCTTGAAGTACTGAATAGCGATACTTTGTAGACCACACCAAATGCACCGTTAACATTGACACACTATGCCCATTCGACCTTTGCTCTTTCATTTAGCTAAGATAGAAATTTTTAGAAGCTAAAGCGAAATGCACTAAAGTGCATAGTTTTAACTACAAACTGTGACCAATAAATAAGTATCAAAAATAATTTATTTTAATTCTATCCTTATAATTATTAAGAAAATTTATAAATTAATTAATTTCGCCTCATAATAATAATTCGCTATGGGAAGAGCATTTGAATTTAGGAAAGCACGTAAAATGAAACGTTGGTCGAAAATGGCTAAAACATTTTCGAGAATTGGAAAAGATATTGTCATTGCTATTAAAGAGGGTGGTGTTGATCCTGAAACTAATTCACGTTTACGTGCTGTAATTCAAAATGCCAAAACGGCCAATATGCCGAAAGACATAATTGACCGTGCCATAAAAAAAGCAACTGACAAAGACACCAGTGATTATAAAGAGGTGAATTTTGAAGGGTATGCCCCTCACGGCATTGCTATCTTTGTAGAAACCACTACTGATAATAATAATAGAACGGTAGCAAATGTACGAGCAGCCTTTACCAAATTTAACGGCAACTTAGGCACCTCTGGCTCAGTAGAATTTCTTTTTGAACACACATGTAATTTTAAAATTGCCAACCAAGAGCATGACTTAGAAGAACTAGAACTAGAATTAATTGATGCCGGTATTGATGAAATTTTTGAAGACGAAGGAGAAATAAATATTTATGGAGCATTCGAAAGTTTTGGGTCAATTCAAAAAGCATTGGAAGCTATGAACATTGAAATTCTTTCTTCTGGTTACGAGCGCATACCAACAAACACCACCAAACTAACTGAAGAACAAGAGCAAGAAGTTGAGAAACTTTTAGAACGTTTAGAGGAAGACGATGATGTACATAATGTATACCATACTATGGGATAATGTAATTTTTCACGTACCTTTTGCCAAAGCCTTCTATCCCATGAGTAACACTGTTCCCCCACCACGTAAGTTTCCATTAGTTGTACAATTTGCAGCTTTAACTATCGTACTAGCTGGAGTAATGTATGCAGAAGCTATTGTAACTCAATTATTAATGGCGTTGTTTATCAGCATTATTTCTGTTAAGCCTATACAGTGGCTTCAAAAGAAAAAGATTCCTCAAGGAATTGCCATAGCCATGGTGGTTTCTCTTATTATCTTAGTCTTCATTGGCTTGGGTCAAATAATTGGTAATTCGGTTTCTTCATTTTCGCAGGATGCTCCCAAGTATGAAGAAAATTTAGATAAAACGACTGCCTCTACCATAAATTATTTAGCAAGTAAAGGGATCGACTTAAGTGGAACTAACCTGTCTTCTATACTAGCTCCTTCCAAAATAATGCAGTTTACCACCAATGTACTCAAGCAGTTAGGAGGATTTATGGGCAATTTTCTAACCATATTATTTTTAGTATTATTCTTATTATTAGAGTTAGATAGTTTTGCTATTAAAGGCAAAGCCATTGCAGAAAGCACGCAAGTAACTATGGGTTATCTAAAAACAATTGCAGAAAGCATTCGTCATTATTTGTCTATTAAAACAATGACTAGCCTTCTCACAGGATTTATCATTTGGGTTGCATTACTTATTATAGGAGTAGATTATGCAATCATTTGGGCACTAATTGTGTTCTTACTTAACTACATTCCTAATTTTGGATCAATCATAGCAGCATTACCTGCTGTATCATTTTCTCTTATTCAGCTCGGTGTTGCAGGCTCATTATGGACGATGCTAGCATATCTAGTTGTAAATCTGCTAATAGGCAATATTATTGAGCCTAAATTGATGGGTAATGGTTTGGGACTATCCACATTTATAATTTTTGTTTCTCTTATTTTTTGGGGTTTTGTGCTAGGCACAGTAGGAATGTTCTTATCTGTACCCTTAACAATGGCCATTAAAATTATCTTAGAACAAAACCCAAAAACACATTGGATAGCGGTTATGCTAGGTACTGACGATGATGCCAAGAGACTACTGGAAGAAAGCTCGGCTAAAAAATAGGCACCTAACAACAAACATCTATCGGGTTAAAATGCTGCCCAACGGCTAAATCTACAACTCGTCTAAAAGGCAGGTTACTTTAGTTTACCTTAGGGATTAAACTTTACAAACTAACTTAACTAACCTATGCCGCTTACTCCTTATACAGGTGTTTTAGGCCCAACAAGGGCAGCTCATTTATTAAGAAGAGCAACTTTTGGCCCCACCATACCCTTAATTCAGCAGTTTGAAACGCTCACTACTGCAAATGCACTTGCCTTACTTTTTGATGATCAAATTCCTGATCCTGAATTACCCATAAACCCTGAAACAGGACAAGATTGGTTACTTACCGGCCAGCTTGGTGAAGAGGTAAGTCTTAGAGGCTTGAACGACAACCTATTAATGTGGTTGATAGGGCTTTCTTGTGATACTAGCCAACCCGTAAGTTTTTCTACACGTGAAAAAATTGTCTATTTTTTTCATACTCATTTTACGACTAAACAAAATAAGGTAGGTAATAGTAGAACACTCTATTTCCAAAATGAATTATTTAGGCAATTCGCATTTGATAAAAACAAAACCGAAGAATTTAGCTTTAAGTCTCTTTTAAAAAAGATTAGTGTAGATAATGCGATGCTCCGTTTTTTAGATGGAAGCCAAAATGTAAAAGGAAGCCCCAACGAGAATTATGGCCGTGAGCTAATGGAGCTTTACGCCATCGGACGTGGATTAGAAGGCTCATTCCCAGCTGATTTACCTCAAGGTGATTATTTGAATTATACAGAACAAGATGTGCAAGCTGCTGCTCGGGTTTTATCTGGCATTAAATTAGATGAAACCTATCAAACCATTGACATTGATACCAATTTACCACGAGGTCGAGTGGCAACAGGCTCTCATGATAACGACCCTAAACAATTTAGCAATCGTTATAACGATACCGTAATAACACCCGACCCTACACTTTTACAAAACGGGCAACCTACTAATGAAAGTGTAATTGATGAAATCAGCCAACTGATTGAAATGATTACTTCGCAGCAAGAATCGGCCATTTTTATATGCCGAACTATATATCGTTTCTATGTATATCATGAGGTCACCCAAAATATTCAAGATACCGTTATAACCGAAATGGCTGCAACACTAGTTGCCAATGGTTTCAAAATTCAGCCAGTATTAGAAGAGCTTTTTGCAAGTGAGCATTTTTATGATGCGGTTGCAATGGATGTAAATGACGATAAATATGGTGCTATTATAAAATCACCTTTAGATTTAGTAGCAGGCATCTATCGTGCATTCAATATCAACTTTGCTAATCACGTTACTGATTATGAACTATTCTACTCACAAATGGGTGGTATTAGCCAACGTATGCAAAAAATGGGGCAGGATTATTACGAGCCCTTCGAAGTGGCTGGTTACACCGCTTATCATCAGTTTCCTGCCTATAACCGAAATTGGATTTCCTCTAATTATTTAGCTAACCGCTATGATTTAATAAGAAACATTTTTGTAATGATGAGCAATCAAAACCCAGAGATGCCAAGTTTTGATGCTGTTCAATTTACAAGGGACAATGTTGACAATGCCACAGGTGCTGATGCAAGGCTGCTTATAATGGCCTATGTTCAATACCTGTTCCCGGTTCAGTTCAACCTTACATTTAACCCTGCAGCCGATGATAATTCAGGCATAACAGCAGAACGACTTAATTATTTTTTGCAAGCATTCCTTTATGAACCTCAACTTGATGCTGACCCCGAAGGAGAATGGACTAATCGTTGGAATGCCAATTACGAAATGGATGTAGTTGAAGGCCAGTTGATAAAACTGTTCAACTCACTTTTACAAACACCAGAATACCAGTTAATGTAGCCCATTATGAAAAGAAGACATTTTTTAAGAAATACATTACTCACAGGAGGCTCTCTAACATTAGGTGGTTTTCCTATTAATTTATTAGCACAAGAAAGCCAATTGAGTAAATTGGCTGCTACTAGCACTAACGACCGAGTACTTATAATTTTGCAAATGCACGGAGGTAACGATGGACTAAATAGTGTTATCCCAATTGACGAATACGACCAATATTATAGTAGAAGAGCCAATATTGCCATTCCTAAAAACGGAACTAATCGAGCATTAATTGAGCTTGATAGCACCTTACCTTCTGAAGCCAAGGTTGGGCTTCACCCAGATATGGGCGCCATGAAACAACTCTATGATTATGGTCGATTGGGTATTGTTCAAGGAGTATCTTATACCAATAATAATGGGTCTCACTTTAGAGGCCGTGATATTTGGTTTATGGGTGGTGGTGCCAATGACTATTTTTCTTCGGGATGGATTGGCCGTTATTTACAACAAGCTTATCAGCCCCAAATTTATCCAGACGATTTCCCAAATGCTGCAATGCAGGACCCACTAGCCATTGAATTAGGAAGCGATGTTTCATTGGTATTTCACCAAAATGGAAACATTCCTGCTTCTATTTCTTTAGGAGGCAACCCAGATACGTTTGCTGATTTAGTAGACTCACTAGAGGGTTTTGTAGACGAAGGTATTGACCCTAGAGGAAAGCCTCCTGTAGCACTTGATAATTCGCCTTATGGCAAAGAAATGGATTGGATACTAGGGTTAGAAGATAAAACAGATGATTATGCACAACGCCTAAGCCAAGTGTGGGATGCTTCTTCGGAGTCTTCTGTAACCTACCCAGAAACGTACCCATTTAATGCACCTAAAAATGCCAAACGAAACCCATTATCGGGGCAATTGCAGCTTATTGCTCGCTTACTCGATGGTGGTGGTGCTGGCCAAGGGGTAAAAACAAAAGTATTCTTGCTCCGAATCGGAGGGTTTGATACCCATGCTGAACAAGTAGAGAATTACGACCCGACTATGGGTGTTCACGCTACGCAGATGTATCATATTTCTGCAGCAATGAAAGCGTTTCAAGACGATTTGAAAGCACGCGGATTAGAAGAAAGAGTATTAACAATGACGACCTCTGAATTTGGTCGTAGAATAGGATCGAATGGGAGCTACGGTACCGACCACGGCACAGGAGCCCCCATGTTTTTGTTTGGCCCTTATGCGAAATCCGGTGTGTTGGGCAATGTACCCAACTTAGATTTGAGTAATGTTGAAATGCAATACGATTTTAAACAGATTTATGCTGCTATTCTAAAAGATTGGTTTGAAGTAGATGATGCAACCATACAAAATGATATTTTATTTAGAGATTACAGAAATGGAGCCGATGATAATGGAGGGACCTATGAGCCTTTAGACATCATTGATTCCAATATAATTACATCAGTTAATGAATTTATTAAAGACAAATTTTATATGAAACCATGTTATCCTAACCCAGCCAAAGACCAAGTAACTTTTACGTATAGAATAAATTCTCATACCTCAGTAAGATTAATGCTTTCTGATATTCATGGTAGATATTCGTCCACTATTGTAGATGAAATTAAACAACCAGGAGAACATCAAATTACATTTCCAATCAATAATTTGCCTGCTGGACAATACATTTATAATTTTCAAGCAGGCCCAATAAGAGAATCAAATAAGCTAACCATTATTAAATAGATGCGATTAAAACTAACCGTGCTGCTCCTTGTGTTAACCACCACCCTATGGGCACAGAAAAAAAGAACTCCCTCGTATAAGGACCCCTTCTTAAAAACCCAATGGTATTTAGGCTTTTTTGCAGGAGCCAATTTGTCAAAAGCTACTCCAAGCACAGCTTATTACGGCTATGAGCCACTTAATTATGATGTTCGGGTTATTGGAAAAACCTACACAGGGTTTAAAAAGCCTGGAGCACAAGCAGGGCTTGTATTTATGTTTTACACCTCAGGCTTTACCATTGGATTAAAGCCAGGTATTCATACCTACGAAGTTGAACATATAACAGAAGCAAGTTGGAATGATAGTAATAACCCTGCCAACACGCTAGAAATTATATATACCCATACTACAAACTTTAATTATTTAGAGTTCCCTCTCACAGTTCAATATGATTTAATGAAAGGAAAAATTAGACCTTATGTTGGATTAGGAGGATATTATGGGTTACTACTGAATGCCAACCGAACAGTACAACGGTCTGGCACCGATGCGGCCTCTGGCTCATCTGGCAGTTTTACCAACCAAGCTAAAACCATTGGGGTTTCCGATTTGTTCATCAAATCAGCACTTGGGTTAAATGGATTTGTGGGCGTAAGCTACGACCCTGGTAACATTAGAATTACGATGGATATTGGGTATAAATTGGGATTCAATAACATTACCAGTACCGAAAACAGATACCTTAATAATGAGCTTTCCGCTATTGGTGAAGCCACTGACGACCTAACACTTCAGAATTTATACCTGAATTTCGGGTTCGTGTTTCCGCTTAAATTTATCAGTAAAAATTTTGACGCCATAAACTAATTGCAATGAAGAAAAATAATTATTTACTGGTGATACTCAAAAAATTGCACGTCATTGCGAGCGTAGCGTGGCAATCTTTCACTTTATTAATTAATATGAGATTGCGTCAGTCGTTCCTCCTTCGCAATGACGGAATTAATTTTGCTTTAGATTTCAAAAGTGTCATATACTTCACCCTAATATTATTTGCAGCAAGCTGTGATATCAGTAAAAATGATGTTGTTCCTACTAATACGTTCACCAAAATTTATGATGACGATAGGTTTGAACAAGAGTACTACCCCTTGGACATCATTCAAACAGCCGATGAAGGCTTTTTAGTGTTGTCTGAACTTAAAAACGACCAGTCTCTATACACTTCAGTATTGGTGTTAAAAACCGATGCAATGGGCTCCATTACTTCAAAAATAGAAATGAACAGCCCTTATGTGCTGCCTGTTAATGGATGGCAACAAATTGGAGATAGCTATTATTTTGTGTGTATGGATGAGAACTCTACCACTGCACAATTAGTAGCTGTGAGCGAAGAAGGTGTCCTTTCTGACCCTGTTCCTCTAGGTGGAATCACTTTTCCATTAGCCATAAATAGCGATGGTGCTCAGTTAACCATTTTATCTTACGATAATGGCAATGAGGAGTCGGTAATTAGTATTGTTGGCACATCTGGCCAAATTAGTCAGCAACAAGGATATACCATTGGTGCAGGTGTTGATGTGGAAAAACCCATATTTGATCATTTAACTAGAAACGGTGATATTTTACCCTTTCTAGTTGGCCAAACCAAAGAGGGTCTCCTCTATTATAATGGGTTCTATAATTACACCTTCTCGCTGGTATTTACCAATTTTGGAGATAACCCTACGGGTGTTTGCCAAGGGCAATTAAGCCAAGGGGGCATAAGTGAAGTAGCTAGTTTAGGCAATGATGTTTTTGGTATCACTCGGTTTAATTTTAGTGATAATTACATTTCGCCATTGGCGTCTATTTCAACTAGTTCAATTACTTCTAGCACGGATTTAGCAGGCAATAACTTCCCAGAAATGGAGAACAAATCGAAGGTTAAATTGCTTGATGTAGGTACTGAACAAAAATGGCTTTATGCCACAAGTACACAAAAAAACCAAGTGGTTCTTTATGGCTTTAGCCAAACCGAAGGGAGCATTCTAGGTACTAGCTATTTAGGAGATGGCAACCCTTATACCCTAGCTTCTGTAACTACAACAAAGGATGGCGGCCTAGCTGTATTAGCCCAAACTTCGTTAGAAGGTCGATTTAGACGAATTGCAATCTTTAAAAGAGACAAAGAATTTTTAGATGGATTGATGAAGTAAAAATGCTAAAAACATTAAGTTCAATTTTATTATATTGCTTTGGAGTCAAAGTATTTTTAATATAAATTGATCTAATTCCAAAGCAATTACAATAATGTAACTCATAAAAAAAGCCTGTACTAACACATTGGTTAATACAGGCTTTTACTTGCGAAGTCTAAAATCTATATTTTCTTCACTTGCACACAATTCATTCCTTTCATTCCTTGCTCTAGCTCGAAAGAAACCTTGTCACCTTCTCTAATTTCATCAATTAAACCGTGAACGTGTACAAAATATTTTTCTTGGGTTTCTAGTTCTTTAATAAAACCAAATCCTTTTTGATCGTTAAAAAATTCTACTCTACCCTTTTTAACTTTTTCTACAGGCTCATCAATTCTACGAGGTACACCAATTTCGATACTACTCGCTTTAATCACTTTTTTCTTAACAGTTGGATCTTGCGGCGTATCAACAATGTTTCCAAATTCATCAAGATAGGCCATCATCGTATCTAAGCTACCACCTTCAGAATTTTCTCTA
>JAKISE010000074.1 GCA_021648745.1 Cyclobacteriaceae bacterium | reverse complement strand
GCTTTAGTGAAATTTCCCTAAACTTACTCCAATTTATTTGAAGTAACTTGTTAGTCCTACATAAATTTGAGTCGTTTATGGAATTTTCACTTAAAGCTGACAGTATTCCTTAGGTCGAACTCAGGTTGCTAGGTATTGCAATGCCCTTAAAATATGTATGGGGGCATCATCAACCAACACAAGTAGTGGGTATGGTACATGGTATTTTATTTATTGTGTATGTATTTATGGTGATGTTTATAAGACAACAGCTTAATTGGAATTTTAAAACAACTTTGGTAGCACTTATTGCTTCTGTGTTGCCATTTGGTCCATTTGTGGTGGATAGGAAGTTGTTGAAGTAGAAATGTAGCTGTTAAATAAATTATGTATTGGCAGCCTCTGGCACTATTGCTCTCCTAAATTACTTTTAAGTTCTTTGCCTAATGTATCGCAAAGTTTATTTATGCTACTGGCCATTTTTTCATCACCCGTGGCAGATAGTATGCTTTGTGCCATACCGCTTAGGGCATCAATGTAAAACATTTTCATTTCATCTACTGGCATCTCTTTAGTCCACAAGTCAAGGCGCATGGTGTTTTTTTCAACATCGTCCCAAATGCCAATGGTAATAGCTTTGGTATGGTCTAGGCCTCCTGGCTTATCGGTGGCGTTCCACTTTATGATTTCCGGAACATTATGTTCGTCTAATTGAATTTTGAAGTTTATTTCTGATTTTTTCATCACTATTAAATTTAACCGCAAAGAACGCAAAGTTTTGCACAAAGACCGCAAAGAAAAATCTGAGATGATCTGTGGAATTAGCGGGATGAAACATTAAACTTTACAAAGAACTCTAATGCACTTGGGTTACGCATAGCATCTGTACTAATTACTTTCTCTGGGGGTTGGCCTTGTAAAATCTTTTTAATGGGCGTTTCCATTTTTTTACCGCTAATTGTGTAAGGTACTTCTGTAATCTGAATTATACTATCAGGTACATGGCGTGGTGTATATGCTTTTCTAATAGTAGTTTTTATTGTCTTAATAATGTCATCAGTAAGCTCGGCTTCTTTTTTAAGCACTACAAACAAGGGCATATAATCTTGGTTGTCCTTATCAAGGTAAATTACGAGGCTGTCTTCAATAAAATCTAGGCTTTCAACAGCACGATAAATCTCACTTGTACCAATTCTAATGCCACCTCGGTTTAATGTAGAATCGGATCTGCCATAAATAATAATGCTATTACGTTTTGTTATTTCGGTCCAGTCTCCGTGCCGCCAAACGCCTGGGTACATGTCAAAATAACTTTCTGTGTATTTTTCAAAATTTTTATCTCCCCAAAAATAGATAGGCATAGAAGGCATTGGCTCAGAAATAACCATTTCGCCCATTTGCTCAACTACAGGTTTGCCTTCACTATTATAGGCTTCTAACTTGCAACCTAATGCCCGGCATTGAATTTCTCCTGAATAAACGGGTAATAAGGGGTTGCCTCCTACAAAAGCACTACACACATCTGTACCACCACTGATAGATGCTAGCCATACATCTTTTTTTACCTCCCTATAAATCCAATCGAAACTTTCAGGCGAAAGGGGAGACCCTGTTGAGCCTATGGACCTAAGAGAGCTTAAGTTGTGCGATACTGATGGAGTTAGGTTAGCACTCATACTTGCAGAAACAAACCCAGCACTGGTTCCAAAATGCGTAATCCTAGCTTCCTCTATAAATTGCCACATAGCATCTAAACTAGGGTATGCCGGGCTACCATCGTATAATACGGTGGTGGCACCACAAAGCAAAGAGGCTTGAATGTAATTCCACATCATCCAACCAGTAGTGGTGTACCAAAAGCATCGCTCACCGGGTTTAACATCGTTATGAAATGTTAAGTATTTGAGATGTTCTAAGAGTACACCTCCCACACTATGTGTTATGGCTTTAGGTTTACCTGTAGTGCCCGAGGAGTATAAAACCCAAATAGGTTTATTAAATTCTACTCGGTTAAAACGGAGCTTTACATTTTTCTCTGAAACAACTTCATTCCAATAAGTGCTGTTCTTATAATTTATGTGGCTTTTATTATTTAAATAAGGAATGAGAACAACCTCTTTTAAAGAAGGCAGTTGCTCAATAATTTTCTCCACCTCTTTTGTTCTGTCAAATGGCTTTCCACCATAGCTGTAGCCGTCAACAGTTATGAGTACTTTAGGTTCTATTTGTGAAAAACGATCTACCACAGAACTAACCCCAAAATCTGGGGAGGTGCTTGACCAAATGCCACCAATGGCATTGGTGGCTAAAAAGGCAATAATAGCTTCTGGGATATTAGGCAGGTAGGCTGCTATTCTATCACCTTGCTTTACTCCTTTTAATTCTAAATACTGCTTTAAAGAAGCCACTTTTTGCTCAAGTTCAGCCCAACTTATTTCTACTAATTCTGTTGATTCATTTTTAAAGAGCAATGCCGGATGGTTCTCAGTTTTATTTCTAAATATATGTTCAGCATAATTAACTTCTGTGCCTTTAAACCAAGTTGTTTTTGGCATGGCATGGCCTGAAAGAATTTGCGTAGGCTCGGTATTCGATTTAATAGAAAAGAAATTCCAGATGGAGAGCCAGAACTCTTCAATATTGTTAACCGACCATTGCCATAAGGCATCATAATCTGCTACATCAACAATGTGCTTTGTGTTAAGCCATTTAATATAACTCGAAATATTGCTTTTTGCTTGGTTGCTGGGTCGCCAAAGAAGGTTTGGTTCTTGCATATTAATCAAGTTTAATAGAAGATTCCAGCAGGATATTGATAGTTTTTTGCTTGTCTAAATTAAGTTGATCTTTTAATTGGTTTAGTGAGTCAAATTTCTCTTCTTTTCTAATTAGCTTAATAAATTTTATGGTGATTTCATTTCCATAAATATTTTTGCTAAATTCAAAAATGTGTACTTCAATGGTTAGAGGTGTTTCTTTCCTAGGCTGAACTTTATTAATTGTCGGCCTAGTGCCAATATTTAGCATGCCATCGTAGGTTTCGTTTCCTAACTCTACCTTAACTGCATAACTGCCTACTGAGGGAATAAGTTTTAGCTCTGAATTTACTTTAATATTGGCCGTAGGGTAGCCAAGTTCTCTACCCAACTGATTGCCCCTTATTACCTTCCCATGCAAGCAATGTGGGTAACCCAAGTACTCATTACTTATATGAATTTCTCCCTTGGAAAGGTGGTTCCTTATTTTTGTTGAACTAACGGCAATATTATGTATTTCTTGCTGTGGAATTTCTTCAACATCAAATCCGTAGTTGTCCGAATTAGCCGATAAGGCTTCAAAGCTTCCTTCTCTATTATGGCCGAACCTGTGATCATAACCTATCACCAAAGTTTTAGTCCCAATTTTATCAATCAAAATATTTTTAATAAAGTCGGTTGATGATGTTTTTGCAAACTCTTTGGTAAATTCAATAATAATAAGGTGGTCGAGCCCAAATCGTTTCAAGAGCTTAATTTTCTCTTCAAAAGCAGTAATTAATTTAATAGAGTTGTCGTTGCCCAGCACTAACCTCGGGTGCGGCCAGTAGGTAATTAATACTGTTTCGCCATGGCTTACTTCTGCGATTTTTTTGAGGCGATCTAGAATTTTTTGATGCCCAATATGAACTCCGTCAAAGGTGCCTGATGTAACTACTGCATTTTGTAGCTTTTTAAATTTGTCTATCCCTCTATAAACTTTCACTGCTTATGGAATCAATGGTAAATGCATCATTTACAGAATAATTACCAATTTTTGTACGCCTCAATTTTGATAAATAGGCTCCAACGCCTGCCAACTTACCAAAGTCATTTGCCAAGCTACGGATGTATGTGCCTTTTGAGCAATTTACTTTAAAGTTTACTTCTGGCAAATTTATGGAGGTGATTTCGAAACTGTAAATAGTTATCAGCCTTGATTTTAGCTCCACTGTTTCGCCAGCCCTAGCTTTTTTGTAAGCGCGCTGACCATCGACTTTTACTGCGGAAAAAATGGGAGGGGTTTGTTCAATTTCTCCTTCAAAGGGAGGCGTTAGAGACAATATATATTCTTCTGTTAATCCACTGATATCTCCTCCTTCAATAATTGGAGATTCAAGATCGTAGCTAGCAGTGGTTTTGCCTAATACCAAGGTGCCCATGTATTCCTTGGGTTGCTCTTGTATTGAGCTTATAGTCTTGGTCTTTTTATCAGTACAAAGTATTAATAAGCCAGTTGCTAATGGGTCTAAGGTGCCTGCATGACCTACTTTCTTGAGTTTTAATTTGTGCTTAATTTTTTTAACCACATCAAAAGAAGTCCATTCTAAGGGTTTATCCATTAAAATTACATGGCCTTCTGCTGGTGTGGTATTGTTCATATAAACTGGCTGGTTAATGTGAGGATTGAAATGGCAAAACAATAGTAGGCAAAATAGACAAGGCTCCCTTTTTTTACAATACTAATCATCCATCTACATGCGAGTATGCCAAAACCCAAGGCGGCTATAAAGCCAACGGCCAATGCAGCATTAGAAATTTGAGAGTGCACAATCGGTTGTTCAATTAGGTCTATTACTTTAAGTAATGTAGCTCCCAAAATAGGAGGGATAACCATTAAAAATGAGAAACGGGTAGCTTTTTCCTTGTCCACTCCTAAAATTAGCCCTGTAGCAATGGTTGCACCCGACCTTGAAATGCCAGGTAGTACGGCAATGGCTTGGGCAATGCCAATAATGCTTGCTTTGGTATAGGACAAGTTGCCCGATGCATTCTTTGCTTTTAAAAAGTTAGTGGCCAGTAAAAGAAACCCTGTTAGCATTAACATAGCCCCCACAAATATTATTTGACCATCAAAAAATGCTTCTAAATTCGATTCGAAGAATACACCCACTATTCCAACCGGAATCATTGATATAATGATATAAAGTACCAGCTTGGTTTCTTCATTTAGTTTAAATTTAAAGAGGCCTTTAAAAATAGATAGGACTTCTTTCCAGAAAACAATAAGGGTACTTAAAACAGTAGCACCGTGTACAATAATAGTAAACAGAAGGTTATCGGTAGATTCTATTCCTAATATTGCTGCTCCTATTTGAAGATGACCGCTACTACTTACAGGTAAAAACTCGGTAATTCCTTGTATAATACCTAAGATAAGAGCCTCGAGTAAAGTCATTCTTTTACTTTAGGTTTTCGAGTAATAGCGTACAACTCAAAAATAAAACCTGACATAACCAAAATTGGGCCTAATGTTATGCCTCTAAAACCTAGTCCATAAGGCTCAGTATCGGTGGTCATTATAACAAAGCCAATGATTATTAAGGCTATACCAATGAGCATTAGGATATAATTATTTCGGCCAAAAGGCATAGGAGAGTTATTCATAATTTAATATAATTCGTCTAGAGAAAGTTTTAAATACTTATTTACAGATCGTAAAGAACTGAATAGCCCTAAGAAGGCTCCTAAAAGTAATAAAATCCCAAATAATATGTACAAATGATTAACATCTTTTAACAAAACTAAATCATCTATTTGGGTATAAGCATACTCACTTATACCAAATAAGGTGGCAGAAGCGAGCGCACCTGAGAGAATTCCTTGAGCCATTGATCTAAAAATGAAAGGTTTGCGGATAAACCCATTAGTTGCACCTACAAGTTGCATGCTTCTGATCAAAAATCGCTGCGTGAAAAGAGCCAATTTGATGGTGTTATTAATTAAAATAATTACCACGATTATAAGGATTGCTGCAAAACCTGCAAGAATTAAACTTATGTTTCGAATGTTTTTATTAATGGTATCTATTAAATCGTTTACATAAACAACTTCAAAAACACCTGGAAGCTTAAGTAAACGTTCCTTAATAGAAGCCATTTTTTGCTCTGTCTGAAAACGCTCGCTCACATTTATAGTAAATGCATCACGTAATGGGTTTTCGCCTAAAAATGTAGCAAAATCTTCGCCTGTTTCGGCTATGAAATTTTTGGCCGCTTGATCTCTTGAAATAAAGAGTATTTGAGGAATTTCTTTAGAACTTTTAGAAACAAAATCGGCTTGTTCTAAGGTGTAACTGATTTGTTTTATTTGAGATTTAGATATTTCTTTTTTAAGATATACCTGAATCTCAATATTTTCTTTAATTAGCTGAGTTAGTTTTTGAGAATGTAGAACCAAAAGCCCTAATAAACCAATTACAAATAAGGCGATTGAAATAGAAAATACCACACTTGCATAGGGGTATGATCCTAGTTTTCTTTTTTTAACTGACGTTGAAGTTTTCAAAATTGGTTAAGATTTTGCTCCAAAGTTAACCAAATATATATGAAGGGTAACGAGATTTTTACCTTAAACCTTCAAGTTTAAGTTTTATATTTTTGTCTGAAACAGCTCTTAACGGAGTTATTTTACCAGAACTATCTTTAATAGAATAGTAGTTCGACTCATAATATAAATAAAGTTCTATATTTTCACCTTTATTTAATTCTAAAATCTCAAATAAGCCTTCTTCAAAATCGCCATATAGAACCAAGCCTCGAACCGAGTACAGGTAGTGGAAATTATACTTCTTTTTGAGCTTAACTTCTACATTAATTTTACTCCCCAAGTTAATAGAACTGTTATTAATCGCCTCTGGAATTTCTAAATTTTCTTCTGGTAAGGCTTCGTTCTCTACTATCTCTTCACTGCTAGGTAGGTTTGGGGTAATTACCTGAGGGCGTGCAGAGGTAGCGTTATTGCTATTTGTGTTTTCGGATGTATTGTTTTCTTGGCTCTTTTTGATTGGCTTAGCCTCAATGTTTTTATCTAGCCTAGGTTTATCAGCCTCATCAACTTTGCTTATCGCTTCAGTTTTGGTTTCTGGGACTATGTGTAGCTCATTACTGGAATTTGTATAATACCAAACAGAGGAGCCAATTAAAATGGTAGCAGCAGCGCCCCCTAGAATTTTGTACATATACGTAGAGGCTGTTCCTATTGAAGCAGCTATTGGAACTTTGTCGAGCATTGCCTTAAGTTCTGCTTTACGTGCTTCCTTTATTCCCCCTATAACGTCTTTTTGAAAATCATACTCGGATTTTAATTCAGTATTAGTTTCCACGTCATTCAAAAAATCGTTCTTTTCAGAATTACTAAGTTCGTTATTAAAATAAGCCTCTACTTTTTCAAAATTGTTCATAACTAGTCTAAGAAATCTTTAGCTGAATATTGAGTTTTAATAATTTCATCCAGCTTTTTCTTGCATTTATATTTTTTAGTTTTAGCTGTATCTGTATTGGCAAAACCAACACGTTCGGCTATTTCTTTCATCGACATTCCATCAAAATAATAATACGATAACACCTTTTTGCAAGTGTCGCCAAGTTGATCGATACACAATCTAACTATTCTTGCTTTCTCCTCTGCTTCATGTTGTTGAAAATGAGGTCTATCATGTTCTTCGTTCGTATGTCTTTTCTTTCTGTCTAATTCTTTTCGCCATAAGTTAAGGCAAATACTGTATATATAAGTGCTAATTTTTGAAGTTAACACTAATTTACCGCTTACCGCTTTTTGCCAAAAAACAACAACTGCTTCTTGGTAAATATCTTTGGCCTCCTGCTCGGTCCCGCTGTTGTTTTGAACCAATCGCATCATCATTCGGTAATGCTGTTGGTAAACAACCTCTAAGGCTCGCTCATCGCCCCGACATATTTGTTTAAATATCTCTTGGTCGGTCATTGGTATTTGTGGTTTATACGGTTAATATTCAGTTAGTAACCCCCAAATAGTACAATAAAAATTAATTGTAATAGACTATCTGCAAAATCACTAACGTTAATTAGCAAAAATGCGAAAAATTCTTAATTAAAGCGCTTTATCTAATTTGAAAAATAAAAAAAGTGTCAGGTAACCAGCCCAACACTTTTAAAACCAAACCTAAACTTTATGAAAAAACTTACAGTTCAAAGGTGGAGGTTCTTGTTATGTTGTTTATCGGGTAAATACCTATATTTCTAATTTAGGTAAATTACCTAAGCTATTCTTAGGCAGTAGATGGGGTGGAGAAAAATTTAGCTGTTTTATACAAAAAAAGCACCTAACTGTATGCCAAGTAAACTTGAACCTTATGAAAAAACTTATAGTTCAAAGGTGTTGCTTGGAGGTATGAGTTTTATGAGATAAATACCTATATTTCTAATTTGGGTGAAATGCCTACTTTACGGGCAACCAGGTTTGTGTCCTGAAAAAGAAGGCTACATAACCTCTTACTTGAAGTTTTCCATCCTCTACCCAAAGCTTGCAATCATATATTTTCCCATTATTAGGATCCAGAATTTCACCATCGTCCCATTCGTCACCATCTTTTACCATATCAGTTACCACAGTCATTCCAATTATCTTTTTGTCTTTACGATAATCTGTGCACACATCGCATATAGGGTCTTGATCTTCTTCTGGCCCTCTAAAGAGTTTGATGATTTTGCCAAAAGCTTTTCCATCTTTCATATAAATTTCTACAATAGATTTTTCTTTACCGGTCTCGTCATCAATAGTTTTCCATTTGCCAATAATGGATTGAGCATAAGTATTGGAAACAAATAAGGTTGAAATTAGGAATAGTGCAATTTTTAGAATCTTCATAGTTTTATTTTTTTTGGTACAAAAAAGGCTCCCAAAAGGAGCCTCTAAAGTTAATACATATTTTTAAACTACTTACTTTCTGTAACCTCATGAAGGTTGTTGTCAACTATAATTTCTGTGGCAGGTGTAGTAATTTCAGTGTGCATATCGTGAGATTTTACTGAAATATGAGGAGCTATTATTAAGGCTACAATTGAAGTAAGCTTAATAAGAATATTCATTGATGGCCCAGAAGTGTCTTTAAAAGGGTCACCTACGGTGTCTCCTGTAACAGAAGCTTCGTGCGGAGCTGATCCTTTGTATTCCATTTTACCGTCAACCATAACACCGGTTTCAAATGATTTTTTAGCATTGTCCCAAGCACCACCTGCATTGTTTTGGAAAATTCCCATTAATACACCTGATACCGTAATGCCTGCTAAAAAGCCACCTAGTACTTCTGGTCCAAAAGTAAAACCAACAATAATAGGTGAAAGAAGGGCTATTAATCCTGGTAGCACCATTTCTCGGAGCGATGCTTTGGTAGAAATGTCTACACATTTATCGTACTCAGGCTTTGCCTTATATTCCATTATCCCAGGAATCTCTTTAAACTGACGTCTAACTTCTTTTACCATTTCCATGGCTGCTCTGCCAACAGCGGCTATTGCAAGAGATGAGAAAATGTAAGGTATCATTGCCCCAACAAATAAACCCGCGAGTACATCGGCTTTATAAATATCAATGCTATCAATTCCTGCTACGCCAACAAATGCCGCAAAAAGAGCTAATGCCGTTAATGCAGCAGATGCAATGGCAAATCCTTTGCCTGAAGCTGCAGTTGTATTACCTACGGCATCTAAAACATCGGTACGGCCACGAACTTCCTTCGGTAGTTGACTCATTTCTGCAATACCACCTGCATTATCAGCTATTGGGCCAAAAGCATCAATGGCCAATTGCATGGCAGTAGTGGCCATCATACCTGCAGCTGCAATAGCCACACCGTATAATCCTGCAAAGTGATGTGATCCATATATTCCTGCGGCTAACACTAAAATTGGCAATACTGTAGATTCCATTCCTACAGCAAGACCACCAATGATATTGGTAGCATGGCCAGTAGCAGATTGCTGAACAATTGAGTTAACAGGTTTTTTACCCATTGCTGTGTAATATTCTGTAATAATGCTCATTAAAGCACCCACAATTGAGCCAACTACAATGGCATAAAATACATCTAGGTTTGTAAAATGAAAGCCTCTAATTGAAAGATTAGCAGGAAGCAAATACATTACCAAAGGGTAGGAAGCAATAACTACTATGATTATAGATGCCCAATTTCCCAAATTCAGTGCTTTCTGCACCGATCCATTTTCTCCAGAAATACGAACTAGCATCATGCCTATTATTGAAGCAATAATTCCAACCCCTGCAATAAGCATTGGGAGTAACATTGGAGCCATTCCTCCAAAGGCATCGTTAGAAGAAATTTCTTGGCCTAATACCATGGTGGCTAAAATTGTTGCTACATAAGAACCAAATAAATCAGCTCCCATTCCGGCTACGTCACCCACATTATCACCTACATTATCAGCAATAGTTGCAGGATTACGAATATCATCTTCAGGAATGCCTGCTTCAACTTTACCTACTAAATCAGCCCCTACATCGGCTGCTTTGGTATAAATACCACCACCTACACGGGCAAAAAGTGCAATTGACTCAGCACCTAAGGAGAATCCAGCTAACACTTCGATAGCTGTTCTCATTTCAATACCTGTGGCTGCAACACCTTCGGGTACAAATATTTGCAAAAGCACTATAAATACACTTCCAAGTCCTATAATGGCAAGCCCTGCCACTCCTAATCCCATAACGGATCCGCCATTAAACGAAACTTTTAATGCTTTTTGAAGACTAGTTTTTGCAGCTTCGGTAGTTCTAACGTTTGCCTTAGTGGCAATATTCATTCCTAAGTAACCAGCAAATGCTGAAAGCACTGCACCAATTAAAAATGATATTGCTATGATGGGACTAGAGTCCTCTACCAGTGTACCTGAGTAGCCTAGTAGAATAGCAGTAATGATGGCAAAATAGGAAAGCACTTTCCATTCTGCTTTCAAAAATGCCATAGCACCATCTGCTATGTATTTAGCCAATTCTTGCATTTTGGCATCCCCAGCATCTTGTTTGGTAACCCACGCACTTTTGAACATCATTATAACAAGTGCAATTACCCCCATTGCAGGGATTAAATAAATTATATTGTTCATACTTTTTTACTCGTTTTTTAAAAACTGTGCAAAGATATTAGAACATGCGTTAAAAGAAATAGAATCAAGGAAAAATTAAGTTGAAGATTGAAGTCAGCCGTACAGCTCGTGAATTATTTAGAGACTGCATTATTGATATAATTAAGAAACTCTGCCTTGGTGTTTTGCTCTTTAAATTTTCCGCTAAAAAAGGCTGTTCCAGTTTTGCTATTTGTGTCGTTTACTCCTCTAGATGAAACACATAGGTGATCGGCATCCATTACAACCGCAACGTCTTCTGTTTGGAGTGTCTTTTTTAAATCTTCGGCAATTTGAATGGTTAACCGTTCTTGCACTTGAGGGCGTTTTGCATAGTATTGAACTACCCGATTTATTTTTGAAAGACCTATCACTGTACCAGAAGATATATAGGCAACATGGGCTTTTCCAATAATAGGCACAAAATGATGCTCACAATGGGAGTAAAATGTTATTTCCTTTTCAACAACCATCTCGTTATAATTAAATTTATTATCGAAAAGAGTAGTTGCAGGTTTGTTTGCAGGATCTAGCCCACTAAAGACTTCATCAATATACATTTTAGCTACTCTTAAAGGAGTGCCCCTTAAACTATCGTCTGTAAGGTCGAGCCCCAGCGTTTCCATTATTCCTCTAAAATGCGAAGCAATTTTTTCTATTTTTTCCGAATTAGAAACCTCAAATGCATTGCCTCTTAGAGGAGTTTCAATGGAAGAAGCAACATGGTTATCTCCAACATCTTCGAGCGGAGGTTTAGGCAGGGTACTGGACATAGTTTCGAGGTGTTTCGTATAGTGTGATTTTCAAATCTAATTGATGATCAATTAAAGGACGTAATTTATTGTAAATAACAATCGAAATATTTTCAGCTGTAGGAATTAAATTCTTAAACGCTTCAAGCTCTTCATTTAAATTTCTATGATCGAATTTATCTAAAATATGTTCCTTTATTAATTCACTTAACAACTTTAAGTCATATACAAACCCTGTTTCGGGGTTGGGAGTTCCCGTAAGCTGAACTATTACTTCATAATTATGCCCGTGATAAAACTTGTTATTGCATTTGCCAAAAACAGCTTCATTCTTTTCAAATGTCCAATTAGGATTAAAAAGTCTATGAGCGGCATTAAAATGTTCTTTTCTAAAAACAGAAACTTTCATTGATTGCAATGGTTACTTTTCTTTATCAGTAAACAATAAATAGCGCACGAATTTTAAGATATTTCAATTTTTAACAACATTTTAGATTGCTAAATATTACTTAAAACTATATTATTGTAATTTTTTGTAAAAATCAATTATTTATTTATCAACCAAGAAATATATGAAAACAAAATTACCGATTTTAATCATTAGTTCTGCATTAATAATTATTGTATATTTATTAGGCAAAAACCAATTTTTAAGTAAAACAAGTGAACTAACTTCCCAACAAGCATGGGATAAACAAATTCTCGAAAAAAGAGCAGCAAAAAAAGCGGGAGTTCATAAATATGATGGACCAGATGAATTCGCGCTTTTTCAAAGAGGGATTAGAACAAAGGAAGGAGAGACAGCTCCATCTTATCCAACAAATTATGCTATAAAAGAATTAGAAAAAGCTAAAAGCAGAATGTTGATGTATGTCAACAATGCTAAATCAAGTGGGGCTAATACAATTGTATGGACGGAAAGAGGCCCTGCCAATGTGCCAGGAAGAACTAGAGTTACGGTGGTTATGCCACAAGATGCTACCCAAAATACGTGGGTTATTGGTTCTGTTGGAGGCGGAATATGGAAAACCACAGATGGGGGTTCGAGTTGGATAGAAAAAACAAAAGACTTACCCAATATTGCATTTACAACTATTGCTCTGGTAGAATCAAACCCCTCAATATTATATGCCGGAACTGGTGAAGGTGGATTAGGTGGGGCAGATTTAATTACAGGCAATGGCATTTTTAAATCAGTGGATGAAGGCGAAACATGGACACAATTAGCTTCAACTGCCGGAAATGTTGATTTTCAAAATATCAACCGATTAATTGTTGACCCTAACGATGAAAATATTATTGTTATTTGTACCACGAATAGCGTTGATATTGAATCTGGTATTTTTAAAACCGTAGATGGGGGAGCAAATTGGACAAATACACTTTTATCTACTTCTTCAAGTAGAAAATACCAACATATTGTGGCTACTCCAGGCAATTTTAATGTTCAATATGCCGCATCTAACGGTGAAGGCGTATGGAAATCTATTGATGCAGGAGATAGCTGGACGCTCTCGAACACAGGAATGAGTCCTAATGGCAGAGTAGAAATTGCTGTTTCGCCTGTTAATCCTAATAGGGTATTTGCATCTACAGAGGGACCATCTACAGGTTCAGGATCTGATTTATATGTATCAAGCGATGCTGGAGCTACTTGGACATTGGTAGAGGTCTCTTTTAGTGGTACTTCAGCAAATTATTTAGGAGGTCAGGGATGGTTTGACAATACAGTTTTGTGTTCGCCCTATGATGAAAACGTAGTCTATGCAGGAGGTGTTTCTATAGTTAAAGTAGTGTTAGGAACAGGAGGTAGTTCTACTGCAGTAATTTATAATGTAGAAGAGAATGGAACGGACATATTTATGTCATTTGTCAGTTTTAGCGCTTCTGCATTTGGTGGAGCTTTAGACGTAGGTGATGACGCAAATGAAACAAGTGTAGAAATAAGATTTGGCGCAGGCTTATCCCAAAAAGCACATCGTTTTACAGTGCCTGCAGGTCAAGGTTCAGGGGTTCCGGATGGTGATTATTCTTATCAAGACTATGTAGATGTGCCGTTTGAGGCATGGGATACTGATGCAAACCGCCAATTAATGGTGTCGTTTAGAGATCAACAAGTTGATGGTGTGTTTAATCTTTTTGAATCTAATACAAGTGGTGCTACTGATACTCATAGCAGAGAGTATTTATACGTTAATAATGTGGACTATAATGCAACTACCCCAGATGCTGGTATTACAGTAAATGGTGGCCATATATTTAAACAAATGTATAATTTGTGGCCTGTATTAACACCTAATGCTACATGGGATGCGGCAAGTTTGCCTTCTTCAACATTAAACATTATGGTTACGGAAGTAGATGTATTAGATGCTGATACAGATATTGTGGCTGATCCTTATAATGATTTTGATGGAACTAATTCTTTTAGCACATTTGGGGTTGATGTGCACCCTGATCATCACGAATTAGTAGCTATAAAAGAAGACGATGCAGCTAAAACATTTAGAATTTTACTTTCTACTGATGGTGGCCCTTTTATTTCTAAAACGTCTGCTAATCCGGGTGTAACCGAAGGAGATTGGACGATGGTGGGTAACACCTATAATACAGGGCAGTTTTACGGAGCAGACAAAAAGCCTGGAGAAGATGCCTATTTTGGAGGCTTGCAGGATAACGGTACCTGGCAATCTCCGGTGGGTGCCGATGCCACTACTAATTATAGTTTTAAAATTGGTGGAGATGGGTTTGAAGTACTGTGGAATAATAACAACCCTGATAAACTAATTGGAGGTTCTCAATTTAATAGCTTCAGGAGATCAACCAATGGCGGAGCTTCGTTTGTTAATGCTACTAGTGGGCTAAGTGGAGACCATCCTTTTATTTCGAAATTAGCCAACTCAAAAGCTTTACCAGATGTAATCTATACCGTATCTTCAGATGGAGTTTTTAAATCAGAAAACTTTGGCCAAAATTGGAACTTAACTTCCATTACTAATTTTTGGGATACTAGTAATGCAAGCAGTTTTATGGACGTAGAAGTCTCAAGAGCAGATGCCAACATTATTTGGGCTGGCAGTGGCATTTCTTCTACCCGAAGAATTCACGTATCAACCGATCAGGGACAAACATTTACAGAAACAAGTAGTTCATCAGAGGTGTCAGGAAGAATTACAAGGCTGGCTTCTCACCCCACTGAGCCTAATACGGCTTATGCCTTATTTTCGTTTGCCAAAAGTGCTAAAATTTTAAGAACAGATGATTTAGGAGTAACCTGGGCAGATATTTCCGGATTTGGAACAAACACTACCAGTAGTACCGGTTTTCCTGATGTTGCTGTATATTGTTTATATGTACATACAGATAACCCGGATATTTTATGGGTTGGTACGGACATCGGTATAGTGGAATCGCTGGATAATGGAGCTACTTGGAATTTGCTTGATAGCAACATGCCCAAAGTAGCTGTTTGGGATATGAAAGGGCAAGATAATCAAATTGTAATTGCTACACATGGCAGAGGCATTTGGACGGCAACAGTAAGTAATTCGCAAACTGCTTTTAAAGAAACTCCTACGATTACAGCTTATGGAACGAGCCCTCAAAAAGAACTAGCTCTTGTATTAAATGTAACTGAAGCTTTTGATTCGACTCAAATTTTTATTGATGAGGTTTATAATAGCACCTTGCTTGCTGCAACTGCAGGAGAATATATTTTATATTTAGAAGGCATTTCAGCAGGAAACAAAGAGGTTAAACTGATTAATTATTTTAACGGAGCTCCTTTTCAGTCGGCTCGGTCTTCCGTTGTTGCTTGGGGTATTTTTAATACAGCTACTGAAAGTGGCGTTTTCTTTAATAACCCCTCTAACCATATACTAAGTGGACTGGAAATTAAACCGTTTGAGACAACCCTTAATGAGGCTTTGCAATCGCCTCATAATTACCAAACTAATTCAGAATTATCGAACATCTTAAAACAACCCATTATTGTATCCAGTACTAATTCTATCTTTAACTATAAAGATATAGCCCTGGTAGAACCTGGAGATACAGGGGCAAGTTTTGGAGAGGCTGCCTTTAACGACTATGTGGTAGTTGAGGCAACCAAAGATGGGTTAAATTGGATACCTATTGAAGATGGATATGATGCAAGTGCACAAGCCAAATGGCAAACAGCCTATACTTCAAGTGCTGAAGTAACCTATGGATTATATGTAAACCATGCCATCAACCTTACAAATAAATTTAGTGTAGGAGATACGTTATTATTTAGATTTAGAATGTTTTCCAATGCTCAAAATGTTGGCTGGGGTTGGTCGGTTGATAATATTTACATACAAACCGAGCCTCTAGGGGTTGAAAAAGCATCTGAGGTTAGTGCTTATTCCATTTACCCTGTTCCCTCAAAAGGAGATTTTACAATAGATTATGAACTAACTGGATCAACCGAGGTGCTAATTGAAATAATGACGGTTACTGGGCAAAAAATAAAAACCTATGATTTAGGACAAAAAACTTCTGGTAGTTACCGATTTAAGTTAGAAGACTATACCCTAGAAAATGGGGTCTATATCTTCTCTTTAAGAACCAAAACGGGAATTAGTTCTCAGCGGGTTCTAATTTCAAATTAGCCACATAAAAAAACAAAACGAAATATTTAAATCACACTATAATCTATTGCTTTGTAACTATGGATTACTTTATAATATCACAAGGTGGCTGAATAGGTAGTGCTACATAATAGTGGCAAGTTGCTGGCTATCAGAACAAATCTTTG
>JAKISE010000004.1 GCA_021648745.1 Cyclobacteriaceae bacterium | reverse complement strand
CAGATCTGTCCCCTTCACCATTATTTGAGAATGCCTCTGGATCAATGCCTTTATAGTTAGTCAACGTCCATAAATTAGTTCCGGCAATACTAAACTGTGCATCAATACCTTTGATTAAATCCTTAGGTAATCTATAAGACAAACTAACATTTTTTAATCTTAAGAAATCACCACTTTCTACCCATCTTGAGGATTGGAAAAAATCCACTGATGTTGGGCTGAATGCAGGAATATTACTGCCTTCATTTGATCCAGCAACCCAACGATCGAGTATATCTACAGATGTCGCTTCAAAAGAATCTGGGTTTGGAAGTATTGCTTGCGCATAACCTAGATTCCACTTGTCAAACCCACCCATTGCCATAAAAAACAAGTTAAATGAAAAATTCTTGTATTCCAAAGTGTTATTCCAACCAAGAATAGTCTCGGGCATTCCTGAGCCAATAACTGTGAAGTCTTCTCCATCGATAACACCATCATTATTCAAATCTTCATATTTGGAATCTCCAGGCACATTGCCATATACTGCTGCTTCTACTGCTTCTGCTGTTTTCCAAGTGCCTAAATAGTTTACTCCCCAGTAACTTGATATTGGAAGACCAGGTCTAATTATACTTTCATTAGTTCCTGTTAAACCAGCCCCAACATTACTATTGAAGAATATTTCTTCTCTATCACCAAGGTCGGTAACGCTGTTTGTAAGAAATGAAACATTAAAATTAGAACTCCATCTAAAATTTTCTTTATCAATAATAGTACTACCAATACTTATCTCTATCCCTTTGTTTTGAACTTCCCCTACATTATTAGAAAGGTTTCCTCCACCAACATACTTCGGAAGTGGCTCCTCAAGTAATAGGTCCGTTGTATTTTTTACAAAATAGTCCATTGTTAAAGCTAATCTTCCTTTGAGAATTTGCATATCAAATCCTGCATTTACTTGAGTGGTAGTTTCCCAACGAAGGTTACTATTGCCTGGGTTTCCAATTACAATGCCTGGCAACGTAGTACCTGTAGTAAATGATGTACCTGCCTCTCCTATATCAGTTGCAAATGTGGTTACTGTTCCAAATACTCCTATACCTTGGCTACCAGTTTGTCCCCAGCTACCTCTCAACTTTAAGTCTTCAAAAAAACCACCCGAAAGAAAATCTTCTTCCGAAAGCCTCCAACCTAAAGCCACAGATGGAAAAGTACTTGACTGATTATCTCCCCGAAACTTTGATGAACCATCGTTTCTGATAGATGCTGCAATTAAGTACCTATCGTTAAACTCATAACTTACCCTGCCAATATATGATCGTATAGACTCCTTTCTTCTTTCGGCAAAAGCAACTGAAGACTCAGCCAGAGTTAGATTATCGTACTTTAACTCTGGAAAAGTTAGATTTTGAGCATTTGCCCCAAAACTATCAACTGTACGTTGCTGATGCTCCAATACTCCAGTGATTGTAAATTTATGACTAACAATAGCCTTAGTATAGGTTAGATTGTTCGTGTTTTGTAAGAAAATACTCTCCTGTGAAATCCTACTTGCGGCTGGAATAGCATTTTGCAAGTTTTGAGTAAAAGTCTTTCCTTGATTATTAGAATAGTTAAAACCTACAGCGACATCAAAGGTGAGTCCATCAATAATTTTATAATTTAAAGATGCATACGTAAGAAATGTGCTTCTTTGCTGAATATAGTCATTTAGAGCTAATTCTACCGGGTTTTCTTTAATTGATGATATTGGATCAAACAACGTCAAATTCCCATTGGCATCTCTTACAGGTGTAGTAGGGGACCAGCTTAGAGGCCCTGCCAGTGCTCCAGAAATAGTTCCTGCTCCACCCACATTATTGGTTTCCCTTCTAATAAAATTTAACCTTATGTCAGCTGTCAATTTATCTGAGAGTTTGGCATTCACGTTGGTTCTCAAAGAAAACCTTTCATAACCTGAATTGAGCACAATACCGTCCTGATCATAATAATTACCTGAAACAAAATATTTAACCGCATCATTTCCACCGGAATAATCTAATTGGTATTCTTGTCCTGCAGCTCTACTAAACAACTCGTCTTGCCAATCAGTTCCACCATTTGCCTTATAAGAAGCAATATCAGCATCCGTAAATTTCGGAGTTGAACCAAATGCCGTAGCACGCTGGTTGGCTACTTCTGCAAAGGTACCTGCATCCATTAAATCCCATTTCTTTAATACTTCTGAAGTTGAAAACCTAGCAGTAAATGTAAGTTGAGATTTTCCACTTACGCCACTTTTAGTGGTAATGAGAACAACACCGTTTGACCCTCGGCTACCATAAATTGCCGTTGCAGAGGCATCCTTTAAAACTTGTATTGATTCAATATCTGCTGGGTTTACTATGTTAAAGTCGCCACCAACAAATCCATCTATCACATATAAAGGGTCGTTATTGCCTGTAATCGAGTTGGCGCCCCTTACTCTAATCGAAACAGTTCCTCCTGGAGCTCCTGAGCTATTTGTAACCGTAACACCAGCTACTCTTCCTTGCAAAGCCTGATCAATTCTCGTGACTGGTTGAGCAGCAAAATCTTCGGTTGACACGGAACCAATAGCTCCAGTCACATCCTTTTTTTCTTGGCTACCATAACCAACAACAACAATTTCGTTTAAGGCTTGGATATCAGAAGCCAAAGTCACATCTATCGTACTTCTATTTCCAACAGTTATTTCTTGAGTTGCAAATCCAATAGAACTATACACTAATACAGCATTTTCATCTGGAACTTCTATTTTGTATTTGCCATCAACATCTGTCACGGATCCTGTTCTGGTGCCTTTTAAAATAATATTAACTCCAGGAAGGGGCCCGTTGTCATCTTCAGATATCACTCTTCCTGTGATTGTAATGACTTCAGTTTGTTCCGAAAGCGCGCCTAAGCTTGACGCCAATGTAATACTTAGAAAAAATGGTTGAAGCAATGCTCCAATCAAAATTCCATTGATTACCATTGATACGATTCGTAGTAATTTTGTTTTCATAATTTTTTAAAGTTTAAATATTGGGTTAAATAATGGATTTCCCTTTCAAAATGAACGGAAACCATTGAAAGTGATATCGCTCTAAACGGTATCTCTCTTTTCTAACTTGTATCGAATAGCTTTTCCATTATTCATTGTTTAAATTCATTCAGCAAATTATAATCGAGTTTTTAATAATATTTTCCAATTCTTTACTACATAACATTACAATAACAAGCCACTTATTATACTCCATAATAATTTTGTGGGAAGTTACTTTACCATGCCTCCTCTAAAATAAATCCACCATAATGCGTTTTTGGGGAACATTATTCTAAATCCAATTGTGTTTTGCTCCATATTCATGCCTAATGCAAATCGGTAAATATTTAAGTTAGTACGCAAAGTATGAATACTTAATTAAAAAACCAAAACATTATTGAAAAAAAATTATGAATAGTTAGCCTCAATGCATCAATTATTTAATTGTCATTTCAATTCAATATTGCATTTGATGACCATAATCAACTATTTATCAATGGTTACTAACCATTGATAAGATTTATTAGATATACTGTTAATATATTTAAAATTATTCTCTTTGCGCACTAACTTAAACTTAATAGTAATATTGCAACATCATTAAAAACCAATATTTTCAATCTATGAACGACAGTTTATAATAAATAAACAAACAATATAAAAACAAGGCTGTGCCATTAAGTACTTTCCTAAACTTCCATAAGACTAAAAGAAACCAAAACGTGGCATTAGAGTTGGACTTGACTTTTTGCGAGCGTTGCCATTAGAAAATCCACTTAATTCAAGAAATTCAATTTTAGTATAAACCTGAGTTCGGGATAAGGAATAGCTGCCAGAAAATAAAATATTAGGTGAGCTTTTTAATATAAAAAGCAAAAATATAATAGATTATTTCAAGATTTTTATCTTCAAAAGATTGCCTGCTAGATATTTTCCCTTTGGGCTTTAACCAAACTTCCCTAAACCTCCTTATATTTTATTGAATTAACCCGTTAGTCCTACAAAAATCTAAGTTGTTTATGAAAGTTTCGATTAAAGCTGACAGCATTCCTTATCCCAAACTCAGGTTAAAAGCACCAAGTTTTCTAAATTTTTAATTAGATATACAAAAAATTAATGGCAGCGAGTAAAGTCTCAAGCATTTTGAGTTTTTATACATAAAGCACCTTAAATACTTCATTAGCAAAAATTCAAAAAATAGATATAGTTAGTACTCAAAGAAACATCTATCCAACATCTATTTTGCAAAAAAAATATAGACTCAAGTGATGTAATAATCATATATTTATTATAT
Organism: Cyclobacteriaceae bacterium; assembly: GCA_021648745.1. Lineage (GTDB taxonomy): Bacteria > Bacteroidota > Bacteroidia > Cytophagales > Cyclobacteriaceae > JAKISE01. Next base: position 64,284 of record JAKISE010000004.1, on the reverse strand, counting down.
ATATCAGTTTATTGCAAAATAAAAAATGAAAAAATATTGGTATATGTATATATAAATATTTTACTTTGCGTACTAAGTTCGTTTTAAAAAATTTATGATGTGCGAACTATTTAATGGATTTCGAACTTAAGGTTGTGATACTTAAAAAGTAAATGCTCAAACTATGCTTATGCAATTGATAAAGGCACTTAAATTTAATAAAATGTTAGGTAATAAAATAATCTACCCAATAATTTTTGCACTATGTATGCTCCTTGCTTCTGGCTGCCAACAGCCTGATAACACTAATAACAGCATTCAATTGACATATGGTTCTAATCAACAATTCAAATATCGACACAATGATATTAATGTTCTTGGGCATTTTTCCGGAGTGGCCAAGGAAGCATCTTACCAATTAAATAATGGTACGGGTGTCTCATTTTATATCAAGGGTATTGATATTATAAAGGACAGCATTTCTAGAAACAGGCTATTTGGAAACGGTGATTTTAATATTGAAATCCCAATAAGTTCGACAAAACTATCTGCTGGTGATAATCAATTAGATATCAAAGTAATAGACTCATTAGGAGCAACATATAATAAAAGAGTAACATTCACTTGGGATAGCTCTCCAGTGGATAACTCTCTAGATTTAACAGACTTATCAGGGTATTCACATATTCAAGAAATAGGTCAGATTGTAAACGGAGCATTCGAATTGGATTCTAAAAAAAATACAATCAGAACTGTTGCTCCAGTTGAAAAGGATGCATTGCTTCTTTTAGGTTCCCCTTATGGGAGTCAAGAAGCTACTTATTCTGTAATATTTGGTGATACAACAGGCTATTTTCTTGGGTTGGCTGATTTTTTTGCTGGTCATGAAGCTGCAATTCCCCCGATTGGAATAAAGCCCGGTTGGTCAACAGCGGGTTTGGCAACCATTAGCCCAAAGAGGAATGGAGGTTCTGCACAAACTTGGCTGGCCTGGGGAGATTTGCTTTATGATGACAGGGTTTGGGTGGCAAAGACTTACCCTCCAAAGCCTTTTAAGTACGAGGCAGGGCGTGAATTTCGAGTACGGCAGCAAGTGATTTTTAAGGATAACATCAATCGTGCTAGATTCAAAATATGGCCTGCAGGTGAATTGGAACCTGAAGAGTGGTTGTGTGAAGAAAGTGATGAAAACATTAAGAATAATAAAACTAAATTTCATAAAGGCTCCTTCGGGTTATTCCAGTTTATGGGTCAACCAACTGAGTGGTTTAACATTAAAATTACACCTATAAACTAATAAATATGAATTTTACAAAATTTTCAATTTTTGCACTATTGGGTTTGTTAAGTGTTAGCTCATTATTTGCCCAACCAAAACCTGGAGACATTTTTCGAGAATATACTTATACTAATGATGAGTTGCTAATGCTTATTTATGCTGATTCAAGCAGCTACCGTGAGCAGTGTAAAGAACAACAGCCTCCAGAAGAAATTACCATAAAAAATATAGATTTAGACAAAGCAATCAAGGTAGAAGTTATGGCTGAACATTGGGGTGGACATTGCGGATCTACCAAACGCAGTGTACGCGTAAATAACAACGAACTTATACCACTACCTATTATTCAAAATTTAGGAAAAGGCGCACGTTCTGAATGCTATTATAGCACTCAGTTGCAACAAGCAGTACTAGTTCCTCTAAATCATCTAAAAGAAGGTGATAACACGTTGTCCTTCTCCGTTTCAGAACAAACTTGCTTTAATTTTGATTGGGGTTGGTTTTGGGTGTATGGTGTAGTGGTGAGGGTTTATTATGATGATACCAAAATACATGTAGTAGGAGAAATTTCCAATATAGATTCAAATTCTTCAATCGGTGAATATCCCGAAGTTGCGGCTAAAATCAAAGCAGATTATACTGATTCTGTGGATCGTGTAGAGTTTATTGGTTTATATGAGGACTTCGATTGGGAGGGAAACGGTGTTTTTCGCCAATGGCATTATCAATATGATTTGACCGATCTTAAATATGATTTCGGAAGCGAGATAAAGAAATCCTTGAAATACAATATCGGCACTGATCTCAATCCTCCATTTTCGGTAATTTGGAATACAAGTAATCTTCCTGATCAGAAAGAACCTATGAAGATTGCAGCTCGAATCGTGTTAAAAAATGGCATTACCACCATAACACCAGCAGTAAGTAATATCGTTTTAGATCGTCAACGAATAGTTAAAATGTATAAAAGCGATGATGTACCAGAAGATTTCAGTGTGCGTATCGGGAAAACTAAATCCTGCCATATCAACCTTTCGGATGATTTAAAAAATGCTCGTAGCGCCTGGATTACAGTATCCACTTGGTCTGCTGCTACAAACGATGGATCTGTTCATGAAATAAGAGTAAACGGTCATAGAATTGCAGATAATTTTGGAGAATTTCACCATTTTAGTTTTAACCGAATTCCTGTACCTGTAGAATTTTTAAAGTCTGGTAATAATGAAATAAGTATTTATTCGGAATTTGAAGGACATGGGCTTGAAATAAACTGGCCCGGCCCAGTACTAATGGTTGAATATTAAAAGTTCCACTTTGTCAACAGATTAATAAAGGTTTAGTATGGGAGAAAGGAAGTTAAGTAATAGTTAAAGTCAAAAGGTTTGTTGTGTTTAATTTAGTTCAACGCACTAAATCTCTAAATTAGGTAAATTAAAAAAATACTAGTAAACACTGCGCGCATTATCTATTTGTTAAGGGCGTTTACACAATTTGATATAAATATAAAACACCATGAAAAATTTAATTTTTATACTTTCGGCTCTTATGCTTGGCAACCTTACTTTCGCCAACACGGGTGACCCAAAATTTCTTGTTCAAAAAATAGATGGCCCAAGCAAACAATGGTTTGGTCCTTATTCTGAAGGTTCCTCTGTCTTTGATGTTAACAACGATGGAATACTTGATATAACTAGTGGTGCGTTTTGGTTTGAAGGACCAAAATTTATTAAACACCCATTGCGAGATGTAAAATCTCATGGCGAATTTGTAAGCAATGGAGGTGAATACCCGGTTGATATAAACGGTGATGGGTGGACTGATTTAGTATCGTGGGGCTGGTTCGAAGATCAGAATATCTATTGGTATGAAAATACAAAAAATAGTGGGCAGCCTTGGATTCAACATAAAATAGCAGACTCGCAATACACAGAATTTCTTCTTTTTGAAGATGTGGATGGCGATGGAGATCCTGACCTTATACCTAGCCTTTGGTTCTATACTGAAGCACATTGGTTAGAAAATCAAAATGGTACGTTTGTTCGGCACACAATGGATACAACAAAAGTAAAACACGGTGTTGGTTTAGGCGATATAGATGGAGATGGAAAACTAGATATGATCAGTACAAAAGGCTGGTTTAAGGCTCCGAATGACATTGCAAATGACAAATGGCAATTTTTTCCTGAGTTTCAAATTGCGGACGATATGGGCAGTATGCCAATGCAGGTTTTTGACGTAAATGGCGATGGGCACAACGATATTATTTTTGGGATGGCACATAATTATGGACTGTATTGGCTCGAACAAAAAGTCAATAATAAAGAACGTAGTTGGGTTCGCCACACCATTGATTCTACATTTTCTCAGGTTCATGCTCTTGAAATGGCGGATGTAAATAACGATGGTCGTATGGATTTGGTTACTGGAAAGCGGTTGCGTGGGCATCAAGGCAAGGACCCTGGATCAATGGATCCTCTTGGAATTTATTGGTATGATATAGACCCTAAAACTGCCTCATTTACCAAACACGTTATATCACACAATGCACTGGTTGGTACAGGAATGAAAATCAATACTATTGATATAGATAAAGATTCAGATTTAGATATAGTGGTAAGTGGAAAATCCGGACTTTATCTATTAGAAAACATGACTGTTTTTAGCAAAAACACAGATGATATCATTCAAAACATAAGCTCTTGGGAGTTTGATAATATTATTTTACCATCCTTCCACCCTGATGTTGATGTGACTAAACCATGGTCTGGTGGTTACCCTGGGCCTTATAATGCGCAAACTACTATTGTAGATATTAACCAAGATGGTAACATGGATTTGTTTTTTGATGCAAGCCAAGGTACAAGCGATGGTTACAAAATGGTTTGGTACGAAGGACCCAATTGGGAAATGCACCGTATTAATAAGGGTGATTTTGTAGGTAACGTATGGGTAGATGTAGACAAGGATGGTGATATGGATCCAGTTATTGCAAAAGGTTTTGAAGGAAGTTCGGTCATTATTTGGCTTGAAAACCCAGGTGGTGAATTATCCAAACAAAAAGACTGGGTAGAACACACTATAATTCCCCTTGAAGTTAACCCCAATACAGACATGATTAAAAGTGCAGATATTAACGGAGACGGGTTGCCCGATATGATACTGCAATCCTTTAACGCTCGGGTTTTTTACATACCAGGGATTAAAAATCCTAAAAGTGGGAAATGGAAATATTATGAAATTAGTGGTTTTAAGGGGGATCCTCATACTCGCACAGGCATGTCTTTGGGCGATGTGGATAACGATGGAGATATAGATGCACTATTCGGAAATGGGTGGCTTGAAAACCCTGGAAATTCAAATCTTAAAAAACATCCGGAAGCACTATGGGTTGATCGCATGATTGATCCAGATTTTCCTCGTGAAGCACAGAGTGCTGTAGTCGATCTTGATAATGATGGACTAAATGATATTGTGCTGATATGTGAAGAAAAAGGACATGAAATCAGTGGTGTATGGTGGTACAAAGGAGATGATAATCCACTTGATGATTCATGGAAAAGAAACATGGTTCTGAATAACAGAGAACGACTTCATTCCATTGGTATAGCTGATTTTAATGGGGATGGGAAACTGGACATTTATACAGCACAAATGCATCAAAACTGGAAATCACCTAGACGAGCTGGTTATATTTCCATTTTTGAATGCATAGATATCGAAGCTAATTTATGGAAAGAACACGTTATCTCCACATCTGGGTCCCACCTTTCCGCTGTGGAAGATTTGGATAATGATGGTGACCCTGATATTGCTGGTTGCAACTGGAATAACACCTTAGCTCCTGAGCGACCCCTGCAGCCAAATATTTGGATAAATAAAATAAATGATTAAAATGAGAAAAAAATCGAATTACATCTCAAGAAGATTTTTCATAGCAGGTCTGTCCATTGGACTTGGTTTATTCTTGCAGAATTGTAAATCTAACAAGGATATTGACAATGCCATTTCGCTCCCATTTCCTGCTCATCAATCAACTTTAGTAACTGGTGTACATGCGTATAGTCAAAAGCAACTCAAACCTGGGGATGAATTGCATTTAAGAGTGAGTAGCACTGTTCCTTATGAGCTTTCAATAGTGCGATTGGGCAGCGACCCTGACAGTATGGAAAAAGACATAACACTTTTTAGTACAAGTTCTGAGCCCATTCCTCAGCCAATTTACCCTGGTTCATATATCAATATTACTAAGGGATTAGCCAATGTTAAAGCTTTAACTCTTGAGTGTTGGGTAAGAGCATTTGATATAAGGTCACGACAAGGTCTAATCACTCAATCAGAAGAGAAAGATGAGCTGAGCTATGGAATATACTTAAATAAAGGTGTTGTAGAACTAAAAATTGGTAATCATGTTCTTCAAACTCCGTTAGGTTATATTATAGAAAAAAAATGGCATCATGTTGTGGCTACCTGGGATGGGTCCAAAGCAAAAATTCACATTGATGGTTTTCTTGTTGCTGATGCTTTGTATGCCAAACCTCTTTTAGAATTATCAGGAAACTTGAAATTAGCTGCATCCTCCCTTAAAGGGAAAACTAATTTCTTTTATGATGGTGATCTGGCGAATTGTTTGGTATACAATCGTGCCTTAAATAAAGATGAAATAATAGTTCATAACAATTCAATGGCTTTGTCTAACCCCGCTCAGTCTGGCCTTTTAGCCCATTGGAAATTTTCTGAAGAAAAAGGAGCTATTATCGCTGATGAAAGCAAGAATAATAGAACTGGGCAGATCATTAACAATGCTACATGGATGATTGGAGGCCCGTCTTTTAATGATAAACGTGGACCCCGTTTAAACCCTAATTACCAACCATATGACGACCCTACTCGCGGGCATGCTCTCAGGTTTGCCAGCGATGATCTTTATGACTGTCGATGGAAGATTAGTCATAAATACAAAATTCCAAAGGACGCAAGACAGGGATTTTATGTTGCAAGATTTAAATTTAAAATCGATGGACAATTAAAATATTATAATAACACGTTTGTAGTCAGTCGTCCTACAAAAAAAGCTGCTGCTCCCATTTTAGTCTTAGCATCTACCAACACTTGGATTGCCTACAACAGTTATCCATTTGCAGCAAATGTAAAGGCTGGCCTAACCAATTGGCGTACAGGTGATGTTAAAAAGCTATCCAAACCCGAATACCCAGGTTTTTCGCAATACCAAGAACACCGTGCTGGTCAACCAACTTTTCAATCTGGTGTGAACATGCCTTGGCCAAATGCTGGCCCATATAAAACCTATTATGAGGAAAACAACACCTTTAGTCAGTGGACTCGTGGAGAACGCTTTATTCATTTGTGGCTTGAAGAAAACAATTATTCTTACGACCTTTTAACAGATACTGATATAGATAAGGATCCAGAAATATTAAAGGATTACAAAACTGTTTTTTTGCTTTCTCATAGTGAATATTGGACAGAGAAAGCGTACCTAGGAGTTCAGAATTACCTTTCTGAAGGTGGCACAATTACTGCGCTAAGCGGGAATAGTATGTTTTGGCGCGTTAGTTTTGACGAAGGCTACAATATTATGGAATGTCGCAAATTTCCAGGTGCTATGGCTGCAAGTAAAGCCACACAGGTTGGGCATATATTTCACAGTCAGGATGGCAAACGAGGGTCACTTATGCGCTACTGCGAGATGCCAGCTTGGAAGTTAATAGGTCTGGAAACTCTAGGGTGGAAATCTCAAAGTAAAGATTTTCAAAGTTACACAGTAATTGAACCAGACCATTTTCTATTTAACACTCCAAATAAAATTGATGTAAAAAAGGGAGATCTTATGGGCGAACCCAATCTTGAAAAGCAGTTTTTAGGAGCCGTGGGTCATGAATATGACGTTCGATTGCCCGTGCTCCAAAGTATTCCACCTCGTGATCATACTGTTCCACAATTTTTAAATCTCAAGGAACCAAGAGGGATTGTTTCATTAGCTAGAAGTTACAATAAAAATAGAAACGGAATAGACTACATAGCCAATAATGGGCCTATACAAGAAAACCCATCAGGAATAATATCTGAAATTATCTATTGGCAAAGGGAAGATGGGGGGCAGGTGTTTAATGTTGGTTCTGTGGCTGCGCCTTGGGCAGTTTATAAAGATGATAAAATGAGTTTACTACTCAAGAACGTACTCCACCATTTTGGCATTAATAATAACCTCTAGCAAACCAAACACAACTAGAAATACTATGTAGCTGTACCATTCACTTAATTCTGCTCTGCTATAGGCTCAAATCTATATGTCTGGAGTTCCTCTTTATTTTTTTACTTGGTTGATTGAAGGAGGCTTCGGGCATTTTTCTTAGGTTCTATTTAACCCGAAATATGCAATAGAAATTCTATTACTAATACAAACTGCTGCAAATCAGTCGTTTTACTAAGTTTATCCTCTTAACCATAACGGTGCTATGCTTTTCGAATATAAACTTCTGATTTATTGCATTTTGTCTTCTCATTACGAATTCTATTGCATAATCCGGGTTTAAAGTTTGGTAAAAAATACCAGGCACAATGGATATTCCGATTCATTGAAAAGCAACTGGAAACCACCAGTTTTGTCAGAAACAAATTGCTAAGATGCTATATTTTGACTCATTGTATTCTGAAGGTGATTATTTCAACATGTTTATCATCTCCTTTATATTCTCAATGGCATAGGTTTTATTCTGCATGCTTTTTTATGCATTTAATAATGGAGTTATACGACCAAAACTATAAAAAAAGGCCCAAAGAACTCTCTGGACCCTAATCAACCAAGTAAACAAAAAATCAATAAAATTCATATCCACCACCAATATTTATTTCAACAGAATTATCAAGTTACTATAGCCCAGACTTATCTCATGAAAAAGACGTCTATAGTTGTACTTCGTTTGACAAATTATGTCTTATCAATTTGTACTATTTTATATCCTCCTTTTGACTTAAAATAAAATATCAAAATAAGATAACCAACAAGCATAATAGCTGGGAAAATCGCTACTGCCATAAGCGCGCTTTTCTTTGCCGCAGATGTTGCATCTTTCAAAATCGTCACACCTTCGTTGTCTAGTTCTGCTATTTTTTCCCGGTCAATTGAATAATAATTGCCTAGAACACTCGTTTTTTCATCTCCAACAATCTGTTCGTATACTGCTGGGTTTGTAGCAGCCAAGTCTTGTCCTATCTGCCGATCTTGAATATTACCAAGAAAAGCGGCTCCAATAATACCTACGCTCAACATTCCAACTCCACTGATTGTATTAAGTGTTAGCGCACCTCCTTTAGGAAAACGCTCTGCAACCACACCAAGCATAGTAGGCCAAAAAAATGATTTCCCTATCCCATAAATGGTTGCTGCGGCAAATATCATAATTCCGGTAGTTTTGGAAAGGAAAACTAGGCCAATAATAGCAATGACACTACAGATGGCTAAAAGGCCAAGTGGTTTAAATTTTTCTACTATAGGACCTGCGGAAAAACGCAGTATGGTCATTAATAAGGAAGTGTAAACTAACACCCAACCTGCTTGTAGTCCCAAATCACTCATTACTGGTGTTACAAGCTCAGTAATCCAACTATCCGTACCTAATTCTGTGGTAGCCAAGGGAATCATAATCAATAAGAGAATAATAAACAAGGGTTTACCTGCCGTTCGCACATACAGGCCGTATGCCACAATCAATATAAACGAAATTATTAATACGACAGAAACAGGCCAATTAAAAACACGACCCAATTCCCAAATCATTAATGACTCAATAATAACAAACCCCAACACTCCTGATTCTTGGAGCATAGCTTTAAATGATATGCCAGCTTTCACTCGCTCATGAACTGGAAATGTTACTTTTAACAACATAATTCCGTAAGCCAATACTGGAATAAGAATTATCCCAACTTTCCAACGCCAGCCAAGATCAGGCATCAATATCAATATTAATGTGCCTCCCAGTACCATTCCGCCAGGCCACCCAGCATGAAGAATATTGAGCCACTTTGCTTTATTTTTTGAAAACAGAGTAGCAACAACAGGATTTATCACTGCTTCAACAGCACCATTACCTAGAGCAAGAATAAATGTGCCCCAATAAAGCATATCATAGCCGGTAGCAAAAATTGTAACTATAGCAGAGGTGATGTGGCATGATAATGCAAAAACCATACTTCGTCCATATCCAATTTTGTCAATAATGAAACTAAAAAGAACAATACTTAGGGCAAAAGGCCATAAGCCTACCCCAAGTATTTCTCCTTTTTGGGTTTCGCTTAAATTAAAATGTATTTGGAGGTCTCCAAGAATTTGAGCCCGAATAATAAACCCGAATGACGTAGCTACGAGTGCGATAAAACAGGTCCAAAATACCCATTTTGTCTCATTACTATCTTTCATTTTTAAAAAGTCCAGTTTCATGGTATATTATTTTAGTTTCCTTTCACCAATAATTTTAACTAGTAGCATTATTTATTCAACAACTAATGATTCTTAAAAAATTACCTCAGACTAATAGCTATTACAATAAGTGATGGATTACTTTCAAAATCAGGCTATTTTCTTTGAACTCAGAAATCTGGTACCTCAACCCATTTTTGGTTTGTTGCAGAATAAAGCACTGCATCAAGTACTTGTTGGCACTTAAAGCCATCATAAAAATTAGGCTTTACATCTTCTTCCTTGCCAATGGCAAGAAGCAAATCCCCTATCTCATGAATAAATGTATGCTCCCAGCCTATGATATGACCTGGAGGCCACCACATCTGCATATAAGGGTGCTCTTGCTCTGTAACTAATATCTTTCTAAACCCTTGTGTTTCTACATCATCCTGACGAGAAAAATAGTCTAACTCATTTAGATTTTCGAGGTTAAATGAAAGAGCTCCTTCACTGCCAAAAATTTCGATACGAAGATAGTTTTTCCTGCCCGTTGCAAACCTTGTTGCCATAAAGTTACCTATTGCCCCACAATCAAACTTTGCAAGAAATACCATAGCATCATCAGCAGTAACTTTTGCCGAACCACTGCCATCACTTTTTTTACGCTCCTCAATAAACACCTTGTCCAAAGCAGAAACAGCACTTACTTCTCCCACAAGAAACCTTGCTAGATCAATGGTGTGGGCATTCATATCACCATGGGCTCCCGAGCCTCCAGCTTTCAAATCATGTCGCCACACAAAAGGAAAATCTGGATCAACTAACCAGTCTTGGTAATATACTGCGTTGAAATGGTGGATTTTTCCGATTTTTCCAGAATCAATTAATTTTTTAGCCAAAGCTATCGCAGGAATTTTTCTATAATTGAAGGCCGTCATGTGCTTAACTCCTGCCTTTTCAGCAGCAGCTAACATCTCCTTAGCTTCGTTAGCATTCATGCAAAGAGGTTTTTCGCAAATCACATGTTTCCCATTTTTGGCCGCTGCTATGGCTATTTCTTTGTGGTACATGTTAGGTGTGCAAATGTCGATAAGATCAATGTCATCTCTTTCAACTAGCCTTTCCCACGAAGATTCCCTTTCCTGCCAACCGTACTGACCAACTAACAGATCTAAGGACTCAGGATTTTTATCGCAGGCAACTTTCATTACCGGTTTCACAGGCAAATCAAAATAATGCGACACATCTAAGTAAGCATTGCTATGTGCCTTACCCATAAATGATGCTCCAATAATCCCAACATTTATTTCTTTTTTCATTCTATTTTTTATTCAAATACAATAACTAGTTTGCCATGATTCTCATCCTCTGAGCGCATAGAATTATATTAGTTTTAGCATCATTTACTGTGTATCAAAATCATCTATTCCTAAAATTTTTCTATTAATTTTCCTGTTAGTTTTAGCACCAACAAAGTCATCGAATTCGATATTGGTAGTTTCAATTATATGCTTCATAATAAACGGAGCTCCCTCAAGAGCACCTTGTTCTGGGCTCTTTAAAAAAGACTCCCACTCTAGTACTGCCCACCCTTCATAGCCCAACCCAGCTAGTAAAGTAAAGATTCTTTTAAAATCTACCTGACCATCTCCGAGGGAGCGGAACCGCCCTGCTCTTTTGTGCCATGGCTCATATCCTCCATATACTCCTACTCGCCCGTTTGGAACGAATTCAGCATCTTTTACATGAAATGAAACTATATATTCGCCATATAATTCTATAAAACGGCAGTAATCTAGTTGTTGAAGTATCAGGTGGCTAGGGTCATAATTGATACCAATTGCTGGATGGCTGCTTGAAGTTTCCAAAAACCTTTCGAATGTTGCCCCATCAAATATATCCGAACCCGGATGGAGTTCAAAAGCCATCTTAATGCCATGCTCATGGGCAAAATCTAAGATAGGCTTCCATCGTTTAAACAATTCCTCAAAAGATTCATCAATCAATCCGTCTGGCTGCTGTGGCCACGGGTAAACCATATGCCAAGCAAATCCGCCAGAAAGAACTGGTATCGCAGACAATCCCATATTAGAAGATGCTATAATTGTTTTTTTGAGTTGGTCTGTTGCCCAGTCTACAATTTCCTTATCATTTAATTTTTTTGGGTAAAAGGGCGAAAAAGAAGTTTTGTACGTTTTATTCATCGCCAGCACCTGACCTTGTAAGTGTGAAGAAAGTTCTGTCAGCTCGAGTCCTATTTCTTGAAGGCTCCCCTTTAATTCTGAACAATAATCGGTTGATTCTGCCGCTGCACTTAAATCAAATACTCTTTGGTCCCATGTAGGTATTTGCACCCCTTTATATCCAAGTGAGGCTACCCATTTACCTATATCTAAAAGGCTGTTGTATGGAGGCTCGTCTCTTAAAAATTGTGCAAGAAATATTCCAGGTCCTTTTATCTTTTTCATCTGTACTTGTTTATTGAAGAATGGTAATCATACGTATTATTTTAAACAACATCAGAAACTGATATTTCTATTTTGTTGCTTTCCATAAAACGGCTAACCTCATCAAACAATGGTACACCTACAGTACAACCTAATGCTGTTGCACTCAATGCACCAACTGCACTACCAAATTTTAGCATAGGTATAATTTCCCACCCTCTACGAAGTGCAGCAATAAGCCCTGCCGTAAAGCAATCACCACAACCCGAGGGATCCACAGTAGTAACCTTAAAAGTGCCCATGTTTATATAAGATTTTCCATCACTAGCGTATAATCCTTTATTTCCTTTTGTGATCACTACATTTTTTGCTCCTGCTAAATGGAGCCGTTCTGCCTGTTGAGTAATACTTTTTTCATCAGTAATAGAACGAGCCTCATCTTCATTGGGTAAAAAAATATCTACGTATTTAAGCAATGGAACTACTCTTTTGGGGTCAACATTATTATTTTCTACAATACATACATTTAATATGATCTTATTACCCTTCCTTTTCGCTTCTTTTAAAAATTTTTCTAAATGAGCATCATCCCATGCCGGTAGTTTTAAATACCCTCCAACTAATACCACTCCATTTTCGGGTATTAAATCGAATGACAACACGTTCTTACCAGTAAAGGTGGCTCCGACACCTAAATTCATTATATAACGCCTGTCTTCCTTCTCTACATTTAGAATTATTGTTGAGGCTGTAAAACCATCTTTTTCGTTTTTAACGCCACGTGTATCCAAGCCCAATTCTTTTAATTCTTGGAGCAATAAATTTCCAAGCACATCGTCTCCTACACTTCCGCCAATTGTAACTTTATCGCCCATGCGAGATAAAGCTACAGCAGTATTTAAAGAATTTCCACCGGGCATTACAGAGATATTATCAGTGATGATTGGTTCGCCAGGCAATGGAATTTGGGAGACAGGGCTTGTAGAAATATCGGCTACAAGGTCACCAATACACAATACAGGTTTTACACTATTTGTCATTATACTTTTATTGTTCTTGCGTAAAAAGTATGTAGATTAAGATCTACCGTACTTGTCACTATACCTTACCTTATCTTCATCCTGCACATCACCGTAAGTCACTTCAAACATTCTAAGTTGTTGATCACTCTTATTACTTAATCGGTGTTTAGTTCCTCTTGGGATAAAAAATTCATCTCCAGCCTTAGCCTGAAAAATTTCTTCCCCAACCTGCACTTCTCCACCATCTGTAAGCATTGTCCAAAGTTCATCGAAGTTCTCATGAGATTGAAGACTGCCTTCTTCTTTGGCATTCATTTCTACTATCCAAACTGTACAAGGTTCGTTTCTTGCGTATTCTAGGTATCTTCCCCAAGGACGATTGATTATTTTAGCACTTCTTTTCATTTGTTGATTATTATTATTATTATTTAACGATATTAAGTAAGCTTCATTTAGCAACCTAAATGAGAACCTTTATTGAGCAACTTTTAGCCAATCCTTTTCAAACTGGGCTAGCCCTTCAGTTGTAAGCGAATGTTTATACATTTGAAAAAGTAATGATTCTGGAATAGTAATAATATCTGCTCCTGCACGAAAACATGAGAGGGCATGGTTTTGAGTTTTTAAGCTTGCTGCTAAGACTTCCGATTTGAAATTAAAGTTGCTTTTTATCATCATCGAATCTTCTATAAGAATGTCACTTTCATTTGCTATCGCATCTAATCTTGACAAGACAATGCTGACAAAAGTAGCTCCTGCTTTCATAGCCAATGCACATTGAGTTGAAGAAAAAATCATGGTAACATTTGTCTTTATTCCTTTATCTTCCAATACTGGTACGGCCTTTAATCCTTCAACGTTCATTGGAATTTTAATAACAATGTTATCAGCAATTTGAGCTATATCCTCCGCTGCCTGAACTAGTTGTTCTGCATTACTTCCCATAGCTTCAGCACTTACAGGCCCTGGAACTATTGAACAAATTTCTTTAATTACTTCTTTAAATGGTCTGCCAGAATTAGCAATATGTGTTGGATTTGTGGTCACTCCATCAACCATTCCAGTATCATATGCTCTTCTGATTGCTTCGACATCACCAGTGTCTATAAATATTTTCATCGTATTATAATTAAGTTGTAAGTTTTATTAAATCATTTATTGTAACTATGTCATTGGGGAGGTCTCCCAATTCAGGAACAATCATATCTGCACCAGTAAAATCATCTTGGCTTGTATAGCCATTTGTTGTAATGAGGCAATGTATTTCTGCAGAATGAGCGGCTAAAAAGCCATTTCTACTGTCCTCGATCACAACACAATCCTGGGGTTTTAAAGACAATTTATGAAGTACCAAATTGTATATTTCTGGGTCAGGCTTCTTTCTAGAAACCACATCTCCTGCAAGTATTGTATCAAAGTGTTTTCGCCTTTCAGGCCCTAAAAGTTTTTCAACAATTAAGGTTACTGCTTTTTCATTTGAAGTAGAACATACTGCTAATTTTAGCCCCTCTCTAATCGCTTCATCCACAACCCTGGCAATGCCTGGTCTCAATGCCAGTTCACCCGATTCTATGATATCCATAAAAATCTTAGTTTTTAACTTGTGCATATCTAGTATAAACTCTTCACGGTCTCCTATATTATCGGGCCAGCCGTGTTCGTCAAAAAAAGATTTCATTCGCTCTTTTCCACCCGCAACTTTAACCAACTCTCCATATTGAGACACGCTCCATTCGATATTGATTGCTTTGCTGGCAAATGCCTTGTTAAAAGCCACCCGATGTCCATCTCGTTCGGTGTCTACAAGTACACCATCACAATCAAATATTAGTGCTTTCATATTTTATATAATAATTGCAAAAAAATTATCCACTTACTTTCGTGTGTTTTCAAGTTCTGGCTTTACCAGCACCTCCAAAAAGAATAATATTTTCCTTTACATCATTCTTTAATCTTTTTATCTGATATTCAATAAATTTTACCGGTTCGAATAAATTGGGGTTTTCTTTTTTGAAATCTGTAAACGAATTAATATAGGTGTGTTTAAGTTGCGTTGAAATATTTACTTTGGCACAACCCATTCCTATACATTTTTTAAATACCTCGTCAGAAAGGCCTGTTCCACCATGTAAAGCAAGGGGCACGCCTGTTGTCTTAGCAATTTCTTCGATTCGGTCAAATGCAATTTTGGGCTCTCCACTATACACACCATGAGCCGTACCAATGGCAGGTGCAAAAACAGCCAAGTCAAGTTCTTCGCAAAATATTTTGGCTTTTGCAGGATCAGCTAATGTTGCATCCTCCTCTTCAATAATGAGGTCATCTTCTACACCTCCAATTTCTCCCAACTCGGCTTCAACACTTACGTTTGCAGCCGAAGCCAATTCAACTACCTTCCTTGATATTTCTAGATTTTCTTCAAATGGTTTAGAAGAAGCATCTATCATTACAGAAGACCATCCTGCTTTAATACAATTTTTTATAACCTCTAAATCAGTACAGTGATCTACATGTAAAGCCACTGGAACAGATGCATTTTTTGTCAATTCCTTGTACCAAGATGCAATTGCATCATAACCCCAAAGATTAATAGTTTTTACTGAAGTCTGCACTATTACAGGAGCTTCCAGTTCATTAGCCGTTTCTACCACAACTTTAAAGCTGCTATAATCAAGAATATTAAACGCTGCCACCCCGTATTTCCCATCACGAGCATTTTGAAGCATTTCAGTCATACTTTCACGTGCCATACCTTTTAGTTTTAATTCTGCTTTTATTTAAATAATATTGATGTTGACATTAATAATAACATCATTACGCTGTCCTGTTTTTTTTAATTAGTCTTTTTATCTAAGCCAATCCTTTCTATATTTTCCAGACAACTCTTTAATTCTTCCAAAAATTGAGATCCAAGAGCCCCATCGACAGCACGGTGATCACAAGCTAATGTTAATGTTAAAATATCCTTTACTCCGAAACCAGCTGACTCGGTAGGAACAACTTTTTTTTCAGCCTTGCCAACGCCAAGTATTACCGCCTCAGGAGTATTAATAATTGGGATAAACTTGTTGATAGGGTACATGCCAAGATTACTAATAGTGAATGTTCCTTGCGCATTTGATTTTAGTTTACCTTTTCTCGCACTCTCAATAATTTCCCTGCTTTCCACGCTAATTTTTTCAATTTCTTTTTCATCTGCATGCTCTAACACAGGTACTATCAAACCATCCTCAAGAGATACGGCTATACCAATATTAATATCACTTTTAAGAACCAGGTGAGATTGGCTAACATGAGTGTTCAATTGAGGAAATTTTTTCAATGTTTTTGCTACTGCCAAAATCAAAATATCGTTGATAGATATTTTATCTCCGTTGTCAACTACTTTGTTTTTCTCCTGTCTCCATAAAATCAACTCTGTAACATCCACATCCATAAATAAATAGAAATGTGGAATTTGCTGCTTACTTTCTACCAGACGATTTGCGATTTTTTGACGCATTTTTGAGTACTCAATACGCTGGTCTCCACTTTGGGAACAGGACGAAACTCCATTACTTTCTTGCGAACCATTTAAATCGATTTCAGCAAACTTCAATATGTCTTCCTTCAATATGCGTCCATTTGGGCCGCTTCCGGATACTGATAAAATATCAATGTTGTGCTCTTTGGCAATACGTTTTACAACAGGGGTAGCAAGAATTGCTTTGGTTATTGTTTCTGTTTGTGCATTAACTTCGACCTGTGAATCTGTAGATTTCGAGATTAATCCAGTAGAGTTTTCAGTATTTGGGGCTTCATCAACTATATCGCCAGGATCACCATAGTATGCGATAGGTTTAAAAACTGCTGCTTCATCACCTTCATCAAATAATAGTTTTAAGATGGTTCCTGATTCGAAAGCTTCCACATCAAATGACGCTTTATCTGACTCTACTACAGCAATAACATCACCCTTTTCAACTTTATCATTTTCTTCTATACACCATTCTGAAATGATTGCTGTTTCAAGATCCTGGCCCACTTGAGGCATATTAATTGGCTTCACCATTGTTTATTTTTTATATTAGTATCGGAATCCACTTGATACATTGTATCAGCCTAAGCTGTTATTCTTGATATACTCCGACTAAATTTTGTACTGCACTGATTATATCTTCTTCCTGAGGTACTACAATTTTTTCCAGATTCAAATTAAATGGCACTGGGGTATTTAAGCCTGCAACTATTTTTATTGGCGCATTCAAATAGTCAAATGCCTCTTCCTGAATAATTGAAGCAATATCCGACCCGATTCCACCACGTCTAATTGCTTCTTGCACGATGACAACGTGTTCAGTTTTTCGTACTGATTCAAGAATTGTTTCCTTATCCAAAGGAACTAAGGTTCGAGGATCTACGACTTCAACACTAATGCCTTGTTCTTCTAATTTTTCTGCCGCAGCAAGTGAGCGAATCAACATATTAGACCAAGCAATTATGGTAACATCTGAACCCTCTTTTTTTACATCTGCTTTCCCCAATTCTATGATATAATCTCCATCAGGCACCAACCCTTTATTCATATAAAGTAATTTGTGTTCTAGAAAAATAACGGGGTTATCATCTCTGATGGCAGCCTTTAATAATCCTTTTGCATCTTTTGGTGTAGAAGGCATAACTAATTTCAGCCCGGGAATATGGTAAAAAATCGCTTCCAGACTTTGCGAATGCTGAGCAGCAAGACCATTACCAACACCCCCTTGGGTGCGCAGAACCATTGGCACTTTTCCTGCCCCACCTGTCATAAAATTAAATTTTGCTGCCTGATTCACCAATTGATCCATAATCAGCATGGTAAAATCAGAAAATAATATTTCCACTACGGGCTTCATGCCTGCAATTGCTGCTCCTACTCCGGCTCCGGTAAAACTCGCTTCTGAAATAGGTGTATCAATTACTCTCTGCGAGCCAAACTCTTTTAACAAATCAACAGTAACTTTGAAGGATCCTCCTCTTTCGGCAATGCCTTCTCCCATTATAAATACTGTGTCATCAGACCTCATTTCTTCTAGCAAAGCATGGTTCAATGCTTCACGGTACATCAATTCTTTCATTTCTTCCATGGTTAATAGTTTTCAATAAATTTTAAAAATTCTTTGCTACTCATTTCACCATTTTCCTTAGCAAATTCAATACTATCTTCTATTTGCTTATTAACAATAGAATCGATTTCTTCAACTTCACTCTCATTCAAACCTAAATCGTCAATCAAATATTTTCGAGCGAATTCGACTGGATCCTTTGACATATAATAGTCCAACTCCTCCTTCTGCAGATAAAGGCCTGGATCATTAACATGATGCCCCCCATGGCGAAACGTAACAGCCTCAATCAATACAGGACCTTTTTCTTCCTTGCAAATTCTTATTGCTTCTTTAGTTGTTTCATAAACTTCAAACACATTATTGCCATCAATTCTAAAACTTTTCACGCCAAGGCTCTCTCCCCTTTTTACTAGTTCCACTTCTCTAGTTGATTCTTTGATTGGTGTTGAAACAGCATATTGATTATTTTCTAATACCAGTATAAATGGCAAGTCCCACGCTGCAGCTAAATTAAGAGCCTCTGAAAATACGCCATTATTGGCTGCTCCATCAGAAGAAAACGTTACAGTTACTGCATCATCTTTACGAATTTTAGTGGCTAGAGCTGCACCAACTCCAATCGGGATTCCTGCGCCTACAATACCATTTGCACCCAGGTTCCCCTTTGTGGTATCTGCAATATGCATTGAACCTCCAAGTCCCTTACAATATCCATCTTTTTTGCCCAATAGCTCTGCAATCATTTTATCAAGGTTAGCTCCATTGGCAATACAGTGTCCATGCCCACGGTGTGTGCTAGTAATATAATCCTTATCCGTGAGAGCTGCACAGACACCAACAGCTATTGCTTCTTCGCCCAGGTAAGGGTGAAAATAACCTCTTATAAAACCTTGACGGTAAAGCTTAATACACTCAGTCTCGAACACTCTGATTGTTAGTAGCGTTCTATAAACATTTGTTACGAATTCTTTAGAATACATTGCTTCTAATTATTTAATTGTTAATTATTTAACTTTTACTAAGTTGCTTTAACTGAGAAGCGATATTGATCACCTCTATAAATAGACTCTTCCATTTCCAGAATAATCTCTTTTCCGCAAAAAGTAATACCGTTTACAAAGAATGCTGGAATATCATTTTCCAACTCGAACAGCTTTTTTATTTTTTTGTCAGTAATAACTGTTGCACTTAGCATTTGGTTTATTTCTGTCATTTGTAATGTGTACTTATCTTCATAAATATCGTAAAGCGACCCTTCCAAATCTTGTTTATCTATATCCGGGCATAATTCCAAAGAAATATATCTTTCTTCTAGCATCATGGGTATGCCGTCTGCATATCTAAGCCTTTTGATTTTTATAACAGGACCTTTCATAGTATACCATCGCCCATTTATTGTCGCAGAATATCCAGATTTGATAAGTTTTGAACTGAGTAATTTAGTTGAAGGTTTGCGCCCTGTTTGACGCATATTGCTACTAAACCCAAGAATTTTAGATGCTGTTCTTTCCACATTACGTACTAGCACAAAGGTGCCTTTTCCCTTTATTTTAGATGCATACCCAGCTTGTTCAAGTTCGTTGAGAGCTTTCCGAGCAGTAGTAGAACTTACCTTAAAATGTGCAATAATTTCATTTTCTGAAGGAACACGCATTCCTGGCATCAGCTCCCCAGATTGTATTCGACCTATAATCTCCTGGCTTATTTTAAAATACTTTGACATACAATGATTTGTGTGTTGAACTTAGTACGCAAAGTAAAAGCTTTTTATTGCAAAATCAATAGTTGAACAATATATTTTTTGTTGTTTTCGACATAACTGATACTAAAAAATGAAGAACCTAAATTAAAGTGCCTGTACAACTCAAGTGCTAGAATGAGAAGTTTACACTTCTACTTTAATCGAACACTTAATCTTTGTATTATACTATTTAAAATCAGCAATAAATACCACGAAATAGCGTAGAAAAATTATTTATAATTATTCTACGCATCAAATCAATTTTGATATATAATGGTCTATAATCGAATTTAAGATGGTTAATATTAACATTTGAATGTCAAAAATCTAACTATGGCCCTGTTATCTAAACTTACCTAAACTCAACTTTAGAAAATCTTTTAGATATAAAAATAAATATTATATTAGTCCAATATTTAGATAATAGCATTTTCAACATATTTCCAATAATATCAGATTCTGAGAGATATTTTAACAACCAAGTAAAAGCTAGAAATAGTTATTTGCAAAGTTTATTTTGTAATTTAGCAGCTAAATGAATTATAAAATGATTGTAAAGACTGCTATTGGTATTTAAAAATACTAAATTCTTTATTTCAATCATTTTCTACACGTTTAAACCGTATAATAAGAAAGCAACCTTTTTTATTATATATACATATCTCTTGCAATTGTAAGTGGCATTTAAATTTGGTCGATACATTATTATGGATGCCTCTTTGTGTAGACACATATACCACTTAGTACCCTAAGTGCAGCATATTATTAAATTTTTGGTGTAAATTTCAACCTGAGTTTGACCTAAGGAATACTGTCAGGTTTAAGTGAAAGTATTTAGCAGGCAATCTTTTAGAAACAATCCCGATATCTATCGGAAGGAATAATCCATAATTTGTTCACTTTTATCTCAAATGTCCCACCTACTACCTTATTTTCTGACAGCTATTCCTTATAAGCTCAGTTAATGAATGGGCGGCACTTATAACTGAACGCTTATCAGAGCTAAATTATAAGGGTGTGCTTGTCTTCAACTTAGATGGTCATTGTCTGGCGTAAGACCAGAAAATACTTCTTGGCTAACCAACCATAGTCCTCAAATAATAGGCTCGGAAGAGCCCAGAGATTACCGAGTCTTACTTGCCCTTCGTACAACTTCGGGAGGCGGGCGCTCGATAATGACGATGATTATGACACTTAGTTAGAGGATAAGTTATAATAATAAAACAAGAGGTTTCATAAATTTATCCAAAAGTAAATTGCAAATTCTTTACTTCAGAGAGCGAGTCTTATCTCCGCTTTCTTACTTCTTTAATTTTTTGGAAATAAAGTTAATCAGACACTAAACCTAAGCAATTACCTTTTTCAATTGCTCCTTAAAGTTTTTTATATACTCCATAATAGTGGCCTATTATCACTTTTACCTGTGACATCTGAAACAATTTTAGAAGAATCTCCCTTTTGCTCTCATAGTGATATGAAAGGCTCTTTCAATTGTCTCCATTTTCAATTACAAAATTTTCATTAACTCGCTCATATCATCAATAATATGGGTTGGTGTTATTTTACAGGCTTTTTTATGCACATTATAATACACCTGATCTATCCCATACTTGAAAGCACCTTCAATATCTGAAAATGGGTTATCGCCAATCATAATACAATCCTCTTTATGTGCACCAATTTCATTGAGTGCAAAATCAAATATTTCAGGTTCAGGTTTACGAAACCCTGCCCTTCCCGATGTAATCACTTTATCAAAATAAGGCTCAAGGCCCCCAGCTTTAATTTTGATAGATTGAATTTCATCGAACCCATTAGAAAGAATATGAAATTTATATGTTGAACTAAATTTCGTCAACACTTCTTTCACTCCTTTAACCAATGTTGATTTAGCCGAACAAGTGCTCATAAAACTATCTTGCATTTGCATAGCCACTCCATTTAAATGAATATCAAGTTTTTCAAAAACAGCTGGGAATCGCTCCTTTCTAATTACCTCTCTGGTAATTAATCCTTCGTCAAACCGATCCCAGAGGGCGTTATTTATTTCTCTAAAAACCTCAATAAACCTAGCAACCTCAATGCCCTGATCTCCAATTCGATATGCATCAAAAAGATCCAATAACGTATCATGAGAGTTTTGCTGAAAGTCCCAAAGGGTATCATCCAAATCAAATATTAAATGCTTTTTAGTTGCTTCCATCTATGTGTGGGTATTTTATTTTGGGCTAACTCTCTATTATTAAGCAGGGTTTCATAGGTTTCGACATCATTTTCCAATTGCTGGTCTTTTTCTACAAATTCAACAAATTGGCTAATCACATCATACACTTCATCCTTAACCATGTAAATCACCCACTGATCTAATTTAATAAAAGAAAGCATACCTGAGTTTTTTAAATATGTAACGTGGCGAGAAGTTTTCGTTTGGCTAAAATCAAGTATATGTTCCAAATCAGAAATAGTCATCGGACCCCTATTAATTAGTAAATTAAGAACACGTAATCGGGCCTCATCCCCCAATGCCTTCATTATTTGTGTACCTATACTTAAATTAAATCGAGTAAGACGCATTTTTTCTTTTATTAAAGCACAAATTAAGTAATTGATTTGCTAAACTACCTCTTATAAAGACTGTAATTAATATCTTTGGACATTATGAGCAAATCAAATTATATACGTAAAGGTGTTTTATTAAGCATATTCGTGTTAATTGTTTTTTTTAACCCAAAAGCACTTTTTGCGCAAAATCAAGATATAGTTCAATTAACCGGATTGATAGTTAGCGATGATGGGCAAACCCAACTGCCTGGTGTTCACATTTATGTACCCAAATACGGCAGAGGAACTACTTCCAATATGTACGGCTATTTTTCAATGCCAGTACTGGTTGGCGATCACCTAGTAATAAGCTCAATAGGTTTTATAAAACAAGATTTTGTGGTCCCAGAAGGAGCAAACGGCAGAGTAAATGTTGTGTTTAAGATGGAAATCGATACTGTTTACCTGGAAAATATTGACATTACACCTTTTCTATCTGAAAAGATGTTTAAAGAAGCTATTTTGGCGATAAATGTACCTGATCCAGGGGAAATGATTGGAAATAGGTTAGACGGAAATGCGTTAGCAGCATTAGTAAGAAGTATGCCTTATGATGCTAGCTTAAACGCCTCTTACTATTTTAATCAGCAATTGTATTATATGCAAGATAGTTATGGGCCAAGATCCAATCCGTTCTTAAATCCATTTAACTGGTCTAAGTTTATAAAATCGTTGGATAAAAAGAAAAAGTAATTTCCTTCCCATTCTACTTTTTATTAGAGTGTTAGTGCAACCACTATAAGCACTGCTAATAACACATATATTAGCCCCATTAATATTTTAAAAAAATTAAGTTCCGACTTTTTCATTTCCGTATAATTAGTTTTCATACTAACCATGCTGTCATAATGATGCCAAAAACAAAAATAGCTCTGAGGCTCAAATTAGGACGATTCGATAAATCTGGATCAATAAAAAAGTTCCATTTTGGGACAAATGTCATCAAAATGGAACTTTTATTTATTTGGGAATATTCTACTACCCTAAGTACTGCACTAAGTTTGTAGACCTATTAGATGCACGTAGTTCTCTCAACGATTTTTCTTTTAACTGACGTACACGCTCTCTTGTTAAGCCCAGTTCATCACTAATTTGCTCCAACGAAAGAGCATTTTCACGGCCAATTCCAAAAAACATTTTTAGTATTTCTCTATCTTTTGGTTTAAGTGTTGAAAGCGAACGCTCGGCTTCAACTGACAATGAACCTGTATAAGCAACGCCCTTATCTGTCTCATCAATCGATTTATCCATCAATACATCAAGTAATGAGTTATCATCTTCATTAGCAAATGGTGCATCCATCGAAAGCTGCCTCATATTACCATCTAATGTTTTCTTTACTTCACTTACGGTCATCTCAAGTACTTGAGCTAACTCTTCATCTGTTGGCTCTCGTTCAAGGTTTTGCTGCAGCTCAGAAGCAGTTCTTCTAATTCTGTTAAGCGTACCTACTCTATTAAGTGGCATCCTTACCATTCTAGAGTTTTCTGCCAATGCTTGCATGATCGACTGGCGTATCCACCAAACTGCGTAAGAAATAAACTTAAACCCTCGAGTATGATCAAATTTCTTAGCTGCCTTAATAAGGCCAATATTGCCCTCGTTAATTAAATCATTTAATGTAAGGTTTCTATTCTGGTATTGTTTTGCAACCGATACCACAAATCTTAAGTTTGCACGAACCAATTTTTCAAGAGCGGCTTCATCGCCTTCTTTTATTCTTATAGATAATTCTGCTTCATCATCCGAAGTAATCATATCTATTCTATTCACATCTTGGAAATACTTCTCTAACGATTGGTTTTCCCTTGTTGTAATGTTTTGACTTATTTTTAGTTGTCTCATAACACTTTTGTTATATTAATAACGATACAAAGCTAGTGACAGTTCCGTATCTTCCTATAAGATGAATACCTAAATTGCAAAATAGGTAAATTACCTATTCGATATATTTTTAATATTAAGGGGATTAGCCTATATAGTTGCTAACGGATAGCTCCGAAAAATATTGGAAAATAAAATATAATTTTTCTTTAATACACACTCCTGAATAAGCAACGATATCAACCGCATAAAAGTTTCTCATAAAGGGCTACTCAATCGTAATATACAATACTTCAATACACTTCACATAATTATATTGAGTGTGCACAAAATTTACTTCTTTTAACTAAAAAAAGCCAGCCCTTGCGGGTGGCTTTTCAATATTTTGTGGAGTCGCAGGGATTACCTTCGGTGATCCCTTTCGTTGGAAAAGAGTTACAAAGCATTTAATAAAGCCGAATGCTTCGCATTAACTGGTTTTTTTGTTTGAAATTCATCAAAGCAAGCTTTGCTCTTTTCAACAAAAAAAACCAGCCCTTGCGGGTTGGCTTTAAATGCTTTGTGGAGTCGCAGGGATTCGAACCCTGGTCCAGATAAGGAAACCATATACCATCTACATGCATAGTTTCACTTTAGGTTTTCGAGGCCGGCCGGCCGGAAACAAGCCAACTACAACCCTTAGCTACGTGGTTTCTCACCTTTAACAAGTAGCCAGTTAAAGGCCAGTTTTGCTTTTTCGACACCTCAATTCCAAATCAACAGAACAAAATTTGGGGAGATGTGGCCAGGTACCGTTCTAAACGGTAAACCTTTTAAGCCTGCAATTTTAGCTTTGAGCTAAAATTAGGCAGCCATGGCGTAATTAGATTCGCCAAATATGGTTTGAGTATATTGATTACGGATGTTAACTCCTCACCCGACATGCCAGTATATAATATTCGCCTACTGTCAATTCCAGTCGACCCCAAAAACGTTATTTCGGACAACAAAGATAGTTGATGAAATTAGAAATGTGAGATGTGAAAGAAGAAATACGAAATCTTTTGTCTTGAAGTCTTACATCTTATTGTCTTATTATTATCTTCGAGGCGATGGAAAATTTTGTTGTTTCAGCTCGTAAATACAGGCCCAAAGGCTTTGAGGAAGTTGTAGGCCAAGAGAATATAACTACAACGCTTCAAAACGCTATTGAAAATAATCATTTAGCGCAAGCGCTTCTCTTTTGTGGCCCTCGTGGCGTTGGTAAAACCACTTGTGCTCGAATTGTGGCTAAAATGATTAATGATGCTGAAGGTGATGACGCCATTGATTTATCACTAAATATTTTTGAACTAGATGCAGCTTCAAATAACTCCGTAGAGGATATTAGAAATTTAATTGACCAAGTACGCTATCCTCCACAATCGGGCAAGTTTAAAATCTATATTATAGATGAGGTTCATATGCTTTCGCAACAGGCTTTTAATGCGTTCTTAAAAACATTAGAGGAGCCTCCACCTTATGCAATTTTTATTTTAGCCACTACCGAAAAGCATAAAGTGCTACCTACCATTCTTTCTAGGTGTCAGATTTATGATTTTAACCGTATTCAAGTAACTGATATAGCCAACCATTTGCAAAAAATTGCAGAGGCCGAAAATATTAAAACAGAAGAGGAAGCTCTTCATTTAATTGCTCAAAAATCAGATGGCGCCTTGAGAGATGCACTATCTTTATTCGATTTAATTGTTACTTTCTCCTCAGAAGGAGCGGTTACCTATGCAGATACCGTAAGCAACCTTCACATCCT
Source organism: Cyclobacteriaceae bacterium (assembly GCA_021648745.1). Lineage (GTDB taxonomy): Bacteria > Bacteroidota > Bacteroidia > Cytophagales > Cyclobacteriaceae > JAKISE01. The sequence continues at coordinate 38,093 of JAKISE010000004.1, read as the reverse complement.
CGACTATGATACTTATTTTAATTTAGTAGGTCATTTTATTCAAAAAAACCAATCTGAAGCTTTATTGTTATTTGACGAAGTATTGAAAAATGGATTTGATGGACACGAATTTATTGTAGGCCTTGCCAATCATTTTAGAAATTTAATGATGTGTAAGGATAATGCAACCACCTCATTATTAGACGTACCAGCTAGCGTTCAAGCCAAATATGCAGAGCAGGCTAACAATTGTTCTCTGTCATTTTTAATGAATGGCCTTAACCTGTTATCAAAGTGCGATTTCGAGTATAAAAGCAGAAAAAACCAGCGTTTGCATGTCGAAATTACGCTAATGAAATTAACACATTTACACGCCCTAATAAATGTTGCTCAGTTGGAGGTGAGCACCGAAAAAAAGTAATTGCGCCTATTACCAAGGCGCCAATAAGCACATCCGATCCTATTAAAGAGGAGCCTCCACTAAAGGATACTTCAGAAAACGTTATAGTATCGCCTAAAAAAACAATAGGGATACCCACAATTGGTGGAGTTAAATCTAAACTTGCCTCACAAAAAGAAGAGCAAAAAAAGGAGGCTGAACCTACCAAAGCGAAGGAAGCGAAGATTAACGCTTTTACCGATGAGGGCCTAGCTAAGTCATGGGAAGCCTTTATAGACATAAGAAGAAAGCTTGGTAGTGAACAAGAGGTTGCATTTCTAAAGCACCAATATGTAAGGATGGATGAAATTGTAAAAATTCAAATTCATAATTCGATACTGGAACTTACATTTGATAAACTCAAAGTTGAGTTACAAGCACATTTGAGAACAACTTTACTAAACGATAGCATTAAGGTTGAATTGGAGAAGTTAGAAACTACTTCTAAGAAAATGTTGTATACTAATAAAGAGAAGTTTAATCATCTGGCAGAGAAACATCCCGCCATAAAATTATTACAAGAAAAACTAAGCTTAGACCCTGACTATTAGGAAGATCTTCTAAAACTCTAAATGTAGAATTTCCTCTAAGGTTTTCTCCGTAAGAGGCTTAGTAACAAACTTTATCACATAATCGTTATTAACAATTTTGTCGATATCTCGTTTATTATCCGAGCTTGACAAAATAATTACCCTACATTTATCCTTTACCATATTACCGAATTTTTCATATTCATATAGAAATACGAAACCATCTACAATAGGCATATTAATATCTAAAAAAATGATATCTGGTAGCTGATCGGAAGAGTCTTTATTTTCTTTAAGATAGTCTAAAGCACCCTTGCCAGAATTTTTAACAATTACATCATCCGCAAACTTTGTAATCTCAATGATTCTCCTACTAATAAAATTATCAGTATCGTTATCATCAACTAACATTACTTTTCTAATTACATTAACTGCTTCGCTCATAAACTAAGATGTAATAAATCAAAGATAGAAGATAGAATCAATATTTCATTATGAAACTCATCAAATATTATTTCTAATCTTATTTAAATTCTACAGAGGAATTTTTTGGCCTTACTTTCTTAAGCCAAAGCACTCTACCTACTTCGAGTTCATTTTCTGCTTCAGCCATACGGTTCATTTTTTTTATTTTATCCAACCTTACTCCAAACCTTTGACTAACAGACCATAACGTTTCATTATGATCAACCGTATGGTAATACACCTTGCCTTTAGCCATTTTCCGCTTTAAGTAATAGACTTGGTTTGGCAAAATATGATAATGTGGCAGAATATCATTATAGTTAGAAAAATCTGTTGGAGAAATACTGGATTTTTCTACAAACTCATCAATCGTAATTTCTGTATTTGACATTATAGCTGGTAACCCATTGATAGTAAATCGCTTGATGGCAGGCATCGTATGTGGTATTGAAATACCTGTTTTCTGCTCTTCTTCTTTATTATGCAATGGGCTATTTGCTATTACTGGAGAAATAGGCTCATTTGAAAAATTTGGAATGATAACAGCATACTCTTTGTCACTAGGAATTATTTTAGTCTTTAGCCATTTATTATATTTTTTTAAAGTATCCAGTGGAGAAGAAGTCTGCTTAGCAATTTCTTTCAACGATTTATTTTTACCTTTTGTATAAATATATAATGTAGGTGCATTGTTTCGAGCAAGGGTTACTGCCTGTTCAAAGGCAATTTTGTGAGATAAAAAAGTTAAGACATACCAATAAGTGTCTTTTGTAATATGCATAGTTTTAGCTCCGCTTTCAATTTTTTTAAGCGAGCGCTTAGCACCTCCTGCTCCCATTTGATAGGCCTGCAATGCGTGAACCCAATTATTAAAAAATAAATTATTCTGCTGTAAATATTTAGCAGCTCCTTTGCTGGCAGATGCAATGTTTACTCTCTCATCTATTTTAGCATCTACTCTTAGGCCTACTTCTAGAGCGGTGGCTTTTTTAAATTGCCAAAAACCAACCGCATTTGAGCTTGAAACAGCATCAGAAATTAAGCCGCTTTCCTGAATTGCCAAGTACTTAAAATCGTCAGGCAACCCTTCTTCTTCAAAAATTTGCTCTATTATAGGAAAATAAGAGGCAGCCCTATTTGCTTTAATCATAAAGTGCTTTTGGCTTTTATGCAGCTTATTTACTTCCTCTTGAATTTCTTTTCGAGCACCTTCAGATAATTTTAATTGTATTCCTGCAAAATCTAACTTTGCAGGAACCTTAGGTGTTTGCGCATATACAGATGCTCCTGTCAGGCAAAATAATACTATTAAAGTTTTCATAGTTTTCGAATAATCATAAGCCCGTCTCTAATCGGAAACAATACATTTTCTACCCTCTTATCACTTTGCACTATTTTGTTAAACTCTAATAGAGATTCAGTATCTGTGTCATCGTCAGCCAATGGCTCCACAACTTTACCAGACCACAGTACATTATCAGCAATTATGAACGCACCCGGTTTCAATTTATCAATTACAAGATTATAATAATTCAGGTAATTTGTTTTATCTGCATCAATAAAAATCAAATCAAATGACTCAGTTAATTGAGGAATAATATCCAATGCTGCTCCAAGTTTAAAATCAATCTGGCTTTTAAACTCGCTTTCCGCTAGATAGGCATCTACCCTATCCTTTAGCTCTTCATTATTGTCAATGGTAATAAGTTTTCCATCTTTATGCAGCCCTTCGGCTAAGCATAGTGCTGAATAGCCTGTGTAAGTGCCAATTTCTAATATACACTTGGGCGATATCATTTTAGACAACATACTCAGTACCCGACCTTGCAAATGTCCTGATAACATTCGTGGCCTTAATACTTCCAGGTTAGTTTCTCGGTTTATCTTTACTAATAAATCACTTTCTTTCTGCGAATATTGCTCTACATAAAGCATCAATTCTTCCTTAATAAACTCCATTATCCTTAGGTAAAAATGTAAGTGTACTTATTTTATTTGCCTGAAATACTTGATTAGACACTTCTTGAATTTGCTTGGCTCCCACTTGCTCAATGTCTTTAAAAACTTCCTCTATTGACTGTATTGTATCTAAATCTAGCAAACTTTTAGCCATTGCCAACATTAAACTTGCATAGCTTTCTTCTGCCATAGCCAATTGACCAAGCATTTGCTCTTTAAGCCTATGTAATTGCAAACTCCCGAGAGGTTTATTTTTCATCAAATCAAGCTCTCGGAATACGGCCTTTTTGCTTTTTTTCAAATTCTTTGCTTCGGTACCATAAAAAATGGAAAACAAGCCTGTATCTGCATAAGCTCCATAATGGGCATCAATAGAATAAACACAGGCCATCTTCTCTCTTAATGTCATATTCAACCTTGTATTCATACTTGGCCCACCCAATAGATTAGCAATCACGGCCAAGGGTATTCTGCGCTCATCTGTAATGCTAAAGGCGGGTATGCCTATGCCCACATGGGCTTGCTGAATAGGTTTTATCATTTCTATATGACTCGCTTCTGATGCCGTTAAAGCAAGTGTTCTTTTCGGATTGCTATGGGCAGGAATAGGAGTTAAATACTTATTCACTAGTTTTTTAACCTTAGCCAAGGATAAGTTACCAACAATTGATACCACTATTCTTGAGGTGTCAATAGAAGAATTTATAAAGGCATTAAAATGAGATTTAGTAAAAGATCGCACCGTTTTTGCATTTCCTAAAATATTATGCCCCAAAGGGTGTTTACTAAATATTTGATCCTCCAAATCATCTTGAATGGCATCGTCCGGAGTATCGTTATACATGGCCATTTCTTCTAAAATAATTTGGCGTTCTCGCTCAATTTGCTTCTCAGGAAAAATTGAATGAAAGGTTATGTCTGATAAAATGTCAAACGCTTTGTCTGCAAATCGATCGAGTACAGAGGTGTAAAAATATATTTTTTCCTTGGTGGTATAGGCATTTAATTCACCCCCCACAGAATCAATGCTATGTATAATATGGTGCGATTTGCGTCTGGAAGTGCCTTTAAAGGCCATATGTTCCCAAAAATGGGCAATACCAAACTGATCCTCTGTCTCGTCTCTGCTGCCTACATCTATGGCAATGCCACAATGCACAATTTTGGTAGTGGTTACTTGTTTGTAAACAACTCTAATACCATTGCCTAATGTTAGGATTTCGAATTCTTTCATAAAAGACTGCAAAAATATAAGATTTGAAATATGAAAAGTGAAATATAAAAGTAAAATATATTGAGGTGCGATTTAATTAGTAATTTTGATCCAATAATTTTAATACGTTTTATAATGAAATATACTTCTTCAAAAGCACCTGATGCCGTTGGTTTATACCCTCACGCTAGAAAAGTAGGAGAATTGCTTTTTCTCTCAGGCGTAGGTCCTCGAAAAAAAGGCAGTTCAGATATTCCTGGTGTAACCTTAAATGAGTTAGGTACTATTGTTGATTACGATATTGAAACCCAATGTCATTCTGTTTTTCAAAATGTAAAATATATTTTAGAGGATGCCGGATCTAGTTGGAATAAGTTAGTTGATGTAACCGTGTTTTTAACAAATATGCAGGATGACTTTAACACTTATAATCGTGTTTATGCGGAGTATTTTAAAGGCAATCAGCCCTGCAGAACCACAGTGGAAATTAATAAATTACCTACACCAATTGCTATAGAACTGAAGTGTATTGCCACTTTTTAAACTTAAATTTTATGAACCACTTTCTAGAAATAAATGGAACCGAATGGGTAGGGTATCTAGCTTCGCTAGCGATTCTTTCTTCATTTTTAATGAAGGACATGGTAAAACTGAGATCAATAAATATGATCGGCTGTTTGCTCTTTGTTACCTATGGTATTTTGTTAGGTTATTCCTTGCCAATTATCATTACAAACACGGCAATATTCTTTATTCATATTTACCATTTGACAAAAGGCAAACAAACTACAAAGGCATAAAATACTCGCCCCCACTCACATCTACACTTGCTCCTGTAACCGATTTTAAACAGTTCGGCTCATTCCGCTCTCTGAGCACTCCCATAAAGCCAAAAATGATAGATTCCTTAAACTCGATAATAGATGAGTCAGGAATGATAATACTCAATTTGGAGGGGGTGTAAAATTTAATTCTATCAATTAAAAAGGTATTAAATGCGCCCCCTCCTGTAATAAGTACCTCTCCGTTTCCATTAATGTTATTTACGAGAACTCGGCCAATTTGAATAGCTTCATGCTCAACAGACGTAGCCATCAAGTCCTCCACCGATAGGTTAGAGGCTTCTATTAATGGCAAAACTTTAGATACAAACCACTCATACCCCAATGATTTTGGGTAAGGTAAATCAAAATATGACAAGCTGTTTAGTTGGCTTAAAACTGCCTCGTTAACCTGACCGTTTGCTGCTATTTTTCCTGATGTATCAAAGGATTTGCCCACTTTATTAGCCAAGTGGTTTAAAAGCATATTAGCGATACCTATATCAAAGGCTATTCGTTGGCCATCGGCATTAAAAGATATATTAGCGATGCCACCTAAATTTAGGCAAGCAATATATTGCCCAAATAAATGCTTGTCTCCTACAGGCACCAAAGGAGCCCCTTGACCACCAAAAGCAACATCTTTTTTTCTAAAATCGCTTATAATTTTCACCCCTGAGGCAATGGCAATTTCTTGCCCCGAGCCAATTTGCAACGTAAAGCCTTTTTGTGGTTGGTGCAGCACAGTATGTCCATGGCTGGCAATAAAATCTACTTCCAAAGAAAATTTAGTAATAAACGCCTTTACTTCACTTCCTAAATATGCTCCATATTCAACATTTAACTGCTGCAATTCTTGCACAGAAAGGTTTATTGCGTTTTTTAATTGGGCTTCTAATTTGGCAGAGTAAGATACGCTTTTGCATTCAATAAGTTTAAACTTCCAATTTTTATTCTCCAAAATAAAATGGCAATAGGCTATATCCAGTCCATCTAGTGAAGTGCCCGACATTAGCCCAATTACTTTATAAATAGTTTTTTCCATAGCAAATATTATAAACCTGAACTCAATTAATCAATACGGCTTGTCCCCGCTAATACAAACCTCAAGCTATCTCCAGGTTTCAACTGCCCTAATTTCGAGAGATCTTTACTCAATACATTTAAGGCTCTAGTGTACCCACCAGTTACTGGAGCATCTTTCATTAATAAAATAGGAAACCCATCTTCAGTAATTTGTAAGGTGCCAGGTACAACACCCGAAGATATAATACTTTTTTTAATTGGAGAAAGGCTTGGGATTAATCTATACCCCATTCGGTTAGAGTCTGGAAGTAATGTGAATTTGGATAGAAATAAAGTATTTATGGTTTCGGGTGGTAATATGTCATATTCAGGCCCCTTCAACACATTAACTACTAATGGGTTATATTTAATTTTCGGTCTTTCCCCTTTGCGAATAGAGGTTAACGGCTGAATGGGCTTTATTTTTATACGATTCAACCTGTTCAAAAGGCTACCTTCTTCCTTAATCCCATTCTTGTCAATCCATTGGCCTCTAACAGATAAATAGGCTCTACACCCATTTAATATTTTACCAAATGTTAATAACTCACCTTTAGAAACCATAATAGTTTCATACATCTCAACTTTTTTTTCGTTAATTTCAGGAGAAATATCTGCCCCTGTAAGTGCAATTTGACTTTTTTCTTTAAAAATTATCTGAGGTCCGCTCAAAGTTATTTCTAATAAGGACTCTTCCGACTTATTACCCACCAGCCAGTTCGCTTTTTCCGCTGCGACAGAATCCATAGCTCCACCAATTGGCACTCCAAATTTTTGATACCCTTGTGTTCTGTTATCAACCACGAGCGTATTAAACCCCGGCTTTAAAAATTGAAAATTAACCTGTTTACTCATACACGTTTTTCCAATTAAAGCTTCCATTTTTCTGGCCTTCCAAAATAGATTCATATTTACTTTTAGAAATCGAGTAAAAGCTTATTTCATCTCCCACTTTAAATAAAAAAGAGTTATTCCCATCTTGTCCAACCAAATCAACAGGAGTATTCCCAATTATCTGCCATCCTCCTGGCGACTCTTGGGGGTAAATTCCTGTTTGCAAACCTGCCAAACCAACCGCTCCTTTGGGTATTTTTAGCCGAGGATTAGCTTTTCGAACACATTCTAATTCTTTAGGAAGTTTACCCAAGTATGGAAAGCCTGGAAGAAAGCCTATCATATAAGTTTTAAAGGGGTGAGCGGTGTGTGCTTTAACAATTTCCGATGCCGTTAGCTTGGTTTGTGAAACAACCTCTTGCATATCTAATGCAAACAGCCTATCGTAACAGACCGGGATGTACAATTTGCGGAGTTGAAAAGTTGAAACATTAGATGTATCTAAAAGTGAATTAGTCAGGCTAACCAGCTGCTCAAAGGAAATTTGCTTCTTATCAAATGCTATGACTAACGAGCAATAGGCAGGCGTAAGATACTTGACTCCAGCTATTCTTTTTTCTTCAAGCCCTTGAGTTAGCAGATGAACTTGCCCATTGATTTGCTCATCAATTTTTTGCTCGAAATTGATAAGAAGAGCCTCATCACCCAACGTTTGAAACTTCACATTCATACTTTACTTGGGCTGAATAGATGGTGAATTCCTTTTACAAATTCCAAGGCCATCGGATTATCACCGTGAATACAAATACTATCAGCTTGTATTGGGATAAATTTGTCAACAGAAATTTCAACCCTTTTATCAAATACAATTGACGCAACTTGTTTCACAACATCTTCTACTTTAGAAAAAACAGCATCAGGTTTACTGCGGGGCATTAAACTACCATCTAATTCATAACTTCTGTCGCAAAAAGCTTCAGCGATAAATTCAACACCCATTTCTTTTGCTGCCTTTTCCATTTCACTGCCTGCCAAACCCATTAATGCTAACTTAGGATCCATGGATTTTATTGAGCTTATAATTACTTGAGCTTCTGATGAATCAATCGAAGCCTTATTATATAAAGCTCCGTGAGGTTTTACATAGCTTAATGTTCCTCCCTCACACTCCACCATTCCTTTTAAGGCGGATATTTGATATATTAAAATAGCTTTTAACTCTTCCGGTTCTATATCCATTTTTCTTCTTCCAAACCCTTCTAAATCTGGGTAAGAAGGGTGCGCTCCAATACGAACATTATTTGCGATGGCCAATCGAATAGTTTTTTGCATATGCTTAGGATCACCCCCGTGAAACCCACAAGCTATATTGCACGAAGTAATAAATGGCATCAACTTCTCATCTTGACTAATAATTGTTGACCCAAGGCTTTCGCCCATATCACAATTTATATCGATTGGAAGATTGTTCATAATTCTAAACTTAGCCACAAATGCACCTAGACTCTAAGGTACACGAAATTAGAAAGTCAGCAGTTGACTTCCCAACTAAATTACCTTAGACACCAACTTTAGGAAAGGAGTCACCCAGTAACTAAAAAGCAGTAATGATTCCTTTTAGCCCAAGTACGATTGTTATCAACAATATAATCCCACCAAAAACATTGGCATACCTTGTATTAACATATTTACCCAACAGCGTTTTATCATTCATTACCCAAAGTAGGAAGGATGCAATTATCGGCAACAGCAACCCATTAGCTACTTGAGCAAAAAGTATCACATTAGTTGGTCTAAAGCCAAGCAATGAAAACACTATTCCAATGGCTAAAATAGTAATCCATACCACTCTAAATTTAATTGATTTCATTGAACTCCCCCATCCAAATATTTCAGAAGAAGCAAATGCCGCAGCTAATGGTGCTGTAATAGCAGAGGACAAACCAGCTGCTAAAAACCCAATCGACATAAATGTAGTTGCCCAACTACCAAGCAATGGCTCCAATTGAACTGCCATATCAGTAATTTTATGAATTCCAGCATCAGAATGTTGATTGACAACAGCAGACGCAATTAATATACTCATGGTAATTAAGCCTCCAATAAGTATAGAATAAAAAGCATCAGATCTGGCCATTTTAAGATCTTCTGGATTATTCCATTTTTTCTTCACAAAAGAAGCATGAAGAAAAATATTATAGGGTACTACGGTAGTACCTATTAATCCTACCACCATTAATAATCCTCCATCAGGAATTTGAGGAACAAACAATCCTTTAGCTACTTCTATTAAATTAGGAGATAGAATAATTGCTGACAATATAAACACAAGCCCCATGGTGGATACCATAATAATTAAGGCTCTTTCAATTAGTTTAAACCTGCCTGAATAAAGTACCAAAAAGGCCACGGTACCAATAATTAAAATGGCAGGACTAAAACTAAACCCGAAAATTGAGATGTCCGAAACTGAAATGCCCAAAGCTGCACCAGAAATATTGCCTGCTTCATAGGCTGCATTACCTACCAAAATAGCTGATACCACTAAAATAGTGGCTAGTACTTTTAAGACACCTTTATTTAGTTTTTCTCTTATGGCCTCCCCAACACCCATTTGAGCTACAAGACCAAGTCGGGCACTCATTTCTTGCAAGATATACGTAGCAAATACGGAAAACAGTATTGCCCAAAGCAATGTAAACCCATAACTAGCTCCAGAAATTGTAGCCGTTGTAACCGTGCCAGGGCCTATAAAAGCCGCAGCCACAATGGCTCCTGGGCCAATTTTTCTTAATCTACTCATTGATTAAAGATAGATTGAAAAGTTGTATGCACAAAAAAGGCTGTCCGCTAACTAGCGGACAGCCTTTCATATTTATTAAAAGTTGAAAATTACTTTTCTTCTTTCTCTTCTTCTACTTCTTCAAACTCAACGTCTGAAACATCGTCTCCTTCTGGAGCAGCACCTGCATCTGGTCCTGGTTGTGCGCCACCTTCGGCTCCCCCACCTGTTGCAGCATACATTTCTTGCGAAGCAGCTTCCCAAGCTTTATTCAATGCTTCAATCGCTGGATCAATAGCAGCTAAATCTTGCTCTTGATGAGCTTTTTTCAACACTTCCAATGCTTCATTTATAGCAGTTTTGTTGCCTTCAGAAAGCTTATCTCCATACTCAGCTAATTGCTTATCTGTTTGGAATATCAATGAATCAGCAGCATTAATCTTTTCGATTTTTTCTTTTTCCGCTTTGTCAGTTTCTGCATTTGCTTCCGCTTCTTTTTTCATTTTCTCGATTTCTTCTTCGGTTAAACCAGAAGAAGCTTCGATACGAATACTCTGCTCTTTGTTCGTTCCTTTATCCTTAGAAGTAACGTGCATAATACCATTGGCATCAATATCAAAAGTTACTTCAATTTGAGGTACACCACGTTGTGATGGAGGAATTCCATCTAAATGGAATTTACCAAGACTACGGTTATCTTTTGCCAAAGGACGTTCTCCTTGAACTACGTGTATTTCTACCGAAGGTTGGTTATCTGCAGCTGTTGAGAATGTCTCCGATTTTTTGGTTGGAATAGTTGTATTCGCCTCAATCAGTTTAGTCATTACACCACCCATTGTTTCGATACCCAATGAAAGTGGAGTAACATCTAATAATAATACATCCTTCACTTCTCCAGTTAATACACCACCTTGAATGGCTGCTCCAATCGCAACAACTTCATCAGGATTAACACCTTTCGAAGGTTTTTTACCAAAAAATGCTTCTACTTCTTCCTGAATTTTAGGAATACGAGTTGAACCACCTACTAAGATTACTTCGTCAATATCAGAAGTGCTTAGACCTGCATCTTTCAATGCCTTTTTAACAGGAACCATGGAGCGTTTCACCAATTTGTCAGCTAATTGCTCAAATTTTGCACGGCTCAAGGTACGAACTAAGTGCTTCGGCACACCATCAACAGGCATAATGTAAGGCAAGTTGATTTCTGTGCTTGCAGAACTTGAAAGCTCAATTTTTGCTTTTTCAGCAGCTTCCTTTAAACGCTGAAGTGCCATAGGATCTTTTCTAAGATCAATGTTTTCATCAGATAAAAATTCTTCTGCCAACCAATTAATAATTACTTGGTCAAAATCATCTCCACCTAAATGTACATCTCCATTAGTAGCTAGCACTTCAAAAACGCCATCTCCTAATTCTAACACAGAAATATCGAATGTTCCACCACCAAGGTCAAACACCGCAATTTTCATATCCGAATTTTTCTTATCTAAACCATAAGCTAAGGCAGCAGCAGTTGGCTCGTTAATAATACGCTTCACTTCTAACCCAGCAATTTGTCCAGCTTCTTTCGTAGCCTGACGCTCCGCATCGTTAAAATAAGCAGGCACTGTAATTACAGCTTCAGCAACGGAAGTTCCTAGATAATCTTCAGCTGTAGACTTCATTTTTTGAAGAATCATTGCTGAAATTTCTTGAGGCGTATATTGTCTATCACCAATTTTAACACGTACTGTGTCGTTATTTCCTTTTTCAAGGGTATACGCTACTGTTTTAAGCTCTTCACCTACTTCAGCGTACTTTTTACCCATAAATCTTTTGGCCGAACTTACCGTATTTGTTGGGTTGGTAATCGCCTGTCTTTTAGCAGGGTCACCTACTTTACGTTCCCCTTTACCACCATCTAAAAAGCCAACGATGGAAGGAGTTGTTCTTTTACCTTCGCTATTAGGTATAACCACTGGCTCGTTACCTTCCATTACGGCTACGCACGAGTTGGTCGTACCTAAGTCAATTCCAATTATCTTTCCCATATTATATAATTCTAAATATCTATTTCAATCTTTGGCTTGCCTATAACAAGGGTTATGCCAACCAAATATTGCGTTCTTAATAGTGACAGAATGACAGAAATGTGACATTATACCAAAAGACCTAAATGACGCTAAAGCATAAAAGGTAGATATATAGTTCAAGATGTGCCAACTTGACTATCAGTTAAACTTAATATTGACTTAACTTTGCAACTTGATATTTTTATAGATGAGCCTACAAGAAGAAATTAGCAAACGAAGAACTTTTGGAATTATATCTCACCCCGATGCCGGCAAAACCACGTTAACTGAAAAATTACTTTTATTTGGTGGAGCCATTCAAAAAGCAGGGGCTGTAAAATCCAATAAAATAAGCGAGCATGCCAAGTCGGATTTTATGGAAATCGAGAAGCAGCGTGGCATTTCTGTGGCTACTTCCGTAATGGGTTTTAATTATAGAGATATTAAAATCAATTTACTCGATACGCCTGGTCACCAAGATTTTGCAGAAGATACCTACCGAACACTTACCGCAGTGGATAGTGTAATAATGGTAATTGATTGTGTGAAGGGGGTGGAAATTCAAACGGAAAAGCTGATGGAAGTATGCCGAATGCGAGACACACCGGTAATCGTTTTTATCAACAAAATGGACAGAGAAGGCCGAGACCCATTTGAGCTGTTAGATGAAATTGAAGAGAAGTTAAAAATTAAAGTAAGACCCCTCAGTTGGCCTATTGGCATGGGCAAACGTTTTAAAGGGGTTTACAGTTTGTACGAAAAGGCACTTCATTTATTTGAGCCAAGTAAACGAACATTAGAAGAAGGTGTAAGTATTGAAGATTTAAGCGATCCAATTTTAGATGAACGAATTGGCGAAACAGATGCTGAGCTCATCAGAGAAGAAGTTGAATTAGTCGATGGCGTGTATCCTGAGTTTATTAATAAAGATTACTTAGATGGTAAAATTGCTCCAGTATTTTTTGGCAGTGCCGTTAATAATTTTGGAGTTAGAGAATTATTAGATTGCTTTATTGATATTGCACCAGACCCTAAACCTAGAGAAACTGAAGAACGGCTTATTGACCCTACCGAAGAAAAAATGTCGGGCTTTATTTTTAAGATTCATGCGAATATGGATCCAAAGCATAGAAATAGAATCGCATTCTTAAGAGTTTGCTCGGGCCAATTCGAAAGAAGGAAAAACTACTACCACGTAAGGTTAGAAAAAAGCTTTCGTTTTTCAAACGTAACAGCCTTTATGGCTCAAGATAAAGAAGTGATTGACGTTGCCTACCCAGGAGACATTATCGGGTTATACGATACAGGTAATATGAAAATTGGAGATACCCTTACCGAAGGTGAAAAAGGATCGTATAAGGGAATTCCGAGTTTCTCTCCTGAAATTTTTAAGGAAGTAATCAACCTAGATGCGATGAAAAGCAAGCAGCTCGATAAGGGGCTGCGCCAGCTCATGGATGAGGGTGTGGCTCAGCTATTTACCTACGATTTAGGAAGCAGAAGAGTAGTGGGTACTGTTGGGGCACTTCAGTTTGAAGTTATACAATACCGGCTTAAACACGAGTATGGTGCTACCGTTAGGTTTGCGCCTGTTAACCTTTATAAAGCGTGCTGGATTGAAAGCGCTGACAGCAAAAAACTAAAAGAATTTATTGCTTCTAAACAAAGGCTTATTGCCAAAGACAAAGAGGGGAAGTTTGTTTTTATGGCTGAAAACAAATCGTGGATGCAGATGGTAGAGCAAAACTTTCCTGAAATTAATTTTCATTTTATATCCGAATTTTAACAAAAACCAAACCAATGAAATTCTTACTCTTTTTAGTTATCACCTTATCTCTTTTGGTTAGCAGCCAACCATCAAAAGCTCAAGTTGCAGATACATTATATTTAAAGTCAACTTTTTGGGGCAATAAGTTTTATAAAGGAGATACCATTTATGGCATAAATGGGGTATTAGAAGAATTGGCAGCTAATGAACAGCCTTATAACCTTATGCTCAAAGCAAAAAAGGATAACACCTTTGCCCAAATATTTGGTGCTGCTGGTGGTTTACTAATAGGGTGGTCTGTTGCTACTGACATTAGTGGCGGTGAGCATAACTGGTATTTGATCGGCATCGGAGCAGGATTTGTCGCAATAAGCATCCCAATATCAATCAATTTTAAGAAAAAGGCCAATCAGGCATTAAGAGACCATAATGCATTAATGGCCAATTCAGCTAGATGGCATTATAAACCGACATACCACTTTGGCCTCTCAGGGAATGGCCTGCAATTGCGTGTTAAATTCTAATAAATGAGCTTTTATCAAAAAATATTTGCTAAGTTTTATGACGGTTTTATGCATGGCTTTGAAAGAAAGCTGTACAAAAAAAGGAAGCATTTGCTTTCCAATTTAGAGGGTAATGTAATTGGTGTAGGAGAAGGTACAGGTATTAATTTTCAGTTTTACCCAGACGGTGTCAATGTTCATTCGGTGGAGCCATCTATACCAATGTTGGATAAAGCAAAAATTAAAGCAGAGGGAAAATCTAATATCACTTTTTATAATAAAGGCATAAATGACCAGTCGTTAAATACCCATTTTAAAGAGAAAAGCATAGATGCTGTTGTTTGCACCTTGGTTCTATGTACCATCCCTGACCCTTTACAAGCCTTACAGAATTTTACGAGATGGCTTAAACCTAGTGGAAAACTTATTATTATGGAACATATCCATGCTAGCAAACAAGTGAATAAAAAAATACAAAACTTTATAAACCCAGCTTGGAAAGTATTTGGCGAAGGTTGCCACTTAAATAGAAATACAGACGACCTTATTAAAGAAGCTGGTTTTGAGCCTATTGAAGAAGAGTATTTTAACCATACTTTACGTTTTTACTCTGGTGTATTTCAATTACCACAAAATAGTTAATTATGAGTTCTAGAGATAAACGACCCTTTTACGTATTATACGAAGACAACCATCTGCTCATTGTTAATAAAGCAGCGGGTGTTTTAGTTCAAGGTGACCATACAAAGGATAAACCATTGGTTGAACTTTGCAGAGATTATGTTCGTGATAAATACAATAAGCCCGGCAATGTTTTTATGGGTTTAGTACACCGGCTTGATAGACCTGTAAGTGGAATTGTAGTGCTCGCCAAAACCTCCAAAGGGTTGGAGCGTATGAGTAAATTGTTTCATGATCGGAAAGTACAAAAAACCTACTGGGCAATTACTAAACATAAGCCAAGATTTCCTGGAAGCTCTCGCGACCACGGGACACTCATAAACTGGTTAAGAAAAGATGGTTCTAAAAACTTGGTAACAGCTTATCAAGAAGAAACCGAAGGAGCTCAAAAAGCAGAATTAAGCTATCGTGTACTCGGCAAACTAAACGACCATTTTTTACTAGAAATAAAACCAAAAACGGGGCGACCTCATCAAATAAGGGCGCAGTTAGGTGCTGTTAAAACTCCCATTAAAGGTGACTTAAAATATGGGTTTACATCTGCCAATGTTGACAAATCAATTAACCTTCACGCCCGCAAGTTATACTTTCAGCACCCCATAAAAAAAGAACCTGTTGAAATAATAGCACCATTACCCGAAACAGATTTTTGGGAACAATATCTAGTGTTAGAGCAAATAAAAGTAAAATCTAAAGATTTAGATATTAAGTATTAGTGTGACTAATAGCCTGAATTTCGTTTAATAGAAATAGGAAACTTCGTTTCAGTGTATCAACATTTACCCTTCTTGCTCGTAGGCTTCAATAATATCCTTCACTAATTTATGGCGAACCACATCTTTTCCTTCGAAATGAATAACGCCTATACCTTTAATTCCTTTTAAAATATGAATGCTCTCCACCAAGCCAGAACTTTGATGTTTAGGTAAATCTATCTGGCTTGTATCTCCTGTAATAATCACTTTAGACTCAGGCCCCATGCGAGTTAAAAACATCTTAATCTGCATTGGGGTTGTATTTTGAGCTTCGTCTAATAGAATAAAGGCTTTGTGCAACGTTCTACCACGCATATAGGCCAAAGGAGCAATTTCAATGATACCATGCTCCATATAATATTTCAGCTTTTCTTTCGGAATCATATCATCCAAGGCATCATAGATTGGGCGTAAATACGGGTCAACTTTATCTTTTAAATCGCCTGGTAAAAAACCCAAACTCTCGCCAGCTTCTACTGCTGGACGGGTAATAATAATTTTCTTTACTTCTTTATTTTTTAATGCCCGAACCGCCAAGGCTACCGAAATGTATGTTTTGCCCGTTCCTGCTGGTCCTAAAGCAAAAACCAAATCATGTGCATATACCAGGTCAATCAGCTTTTTCTGATTAACAGTTTTAGGCCTGATCGCATTACCATTTGTGCCAAAAACTAAGGGTGTAATGGCAGAATCTGATAAGTGATGAGATTCCTCCTCTGCTAAGTATGTGTTTACCGCTTCCTCATCAACCTTACCATGAGCATGATAATGCTGAATGAGGTTATTAACAACTTCACTAATTTTAATAAGGTCTCGAGTGCTTCCTTTTAGTTTTATTTCTTCTCCTCTAGATATGATTGTACTCTTGGGAAATTTGGTTTTCAAGAGCTCCATATTCTTATTTTCGACTCCTAAAAAGTCAGGCAAGGAAATGTTTTCTAACGAAATCAGTTTTTCTACCAAGTGTATCGCTTTATGAGTTGATAAATTAAAATGCAAAGATGTACTTTTGCCTCAAACAAAGCTACATAATCTAGTTGTAATAAACCTATGGCCATCATCACATTTACATCCGATTTCGGACACAAAGATGCCTATGTAGCTATTGTAAAAGCCAAGATACTTACTTACGACCCTACGTTAACTATTATTGATATTAGCCACGAAGTGGAGCCTTCAAACTTAGCAGATGGTGCTTTTCTACTAGCCAGTGCCTATAACCAGTTTCCAAAAGGGACTGTGCATTTAGCCGCCATCGATTCAGTGGGTACTAAAGACGATGCCTATATTGCTTTAGCCTTTAATGAGCACTATTTTGTTGGCACCAATAATGGATTGTTGAGTTTACTCACACAGGAAGAAGACGTTAACGCGGTAGAACTACACTTTGATAAAAAAAGCACCTTTCCTGCAAAAGACGTATTAGCAGAAAGCGTTGCTAAACTTGCCACCGGCACGCCTTTAGAAGCATTGGGCAAGAAGTTAGAAAATTACAAACGCTTAATTGGCCGAAGCGTAAGAGCCACTTTAAAAGAGGTTGCAGGCACCGTAATTAAAATAGATTATTATGGTAATTTAATTACTAACATTAGAAAAGCAGTTTTTGATGATATTATTAAAGGACGCAAATACGTGATTAAGTTTGGAAGGCAAGAAGCCAACGCCTTGCATAACCAAAGCAATGAAGTAGAACCTGGAGATTGGTTTTTATATTTTAATCATCAAGGATTATTAGAAATTGGAATTAGAAATGGGAATGCCTCTCAATTATTAGGGCTTAAGTTTGATAGTCCTGTATGGATAAAGTTTGAAGAGCAATAGAGACGCTAGATTTAGGTGGTGAGACAAAAGACTTAAGATTGTTAGACATAAGATAAAACTCTAATGTTTAAAGCCATTTGAAATAATTAAAAATTACACATTGATAATTATTAAGCTATGCTTATACGAATTGTAAAAATGACTTTTGAGCCCACCAAAGTGGATGAATTTTTAGAAGTATTTGAAGAAAGCAAAGAGAAAATTAGAGCAATGAAAGGCTGCTCCCATTTGGAACTTTTGCAAGACTATAACCTCCCAAACAGCTTTAGCACCTATAGTTATTGGAATAGTGAAGATGACTTAAATAATTATCGTGATTCTAAATTATTTAAAGAGGTATGGAAAAAAACAAAGGTTTTATTTAATAAAAAGCCCATTGCATTTTCGTTAAAACAGCACACCAAAGTGGACTAAAATATTATCTATTTTTTTTTAGCATTCCATTCCTCCAATTTTACAAAAACGATGTAAGTTTGCGCTCCCAACTACGCACGGTGTGCTTTGTTGGGCAAAGCCGAAACAATTTTTTTGTGCTTTAAATACGAAATCCAATGCTCTTGCCCAGATGGCGGAATTGGTAGACGCGCTAGACTCAAACTCTAGTGATTGCAAGATCGTGCCGGTTCGACCCCGGCTCTGGGTACTATAACCCTTGTTAATCATTTGATTTTCAGGGGTTTATTGCTTTATGGGCAAGTTATAGGTCAAGTGCTTTGAAAGTATTACTGGTAATTATTTATCTTTATAAGATGCTTGCAACAAATTCAAAAGGGAATAAACTCCCTGGTTTCTTGAAATCAACTCTAATTTTTTTTGTAAAAGTTTCAGACATGGTTGAGGATACATTGTGGAACTTTAACTTGAAGAGAATTATTAAGGATGCTCAAACAAAACTAGTGAAACCACAGTTCGAATCATCACCTATATTGAACAAATCTACATTTAATCAATTTAAGTATGACATTGAAACATCAGATAAAAATTGGCTCTTAGAAAACAAAAATTATTTGGAGGAGGAATTCATTGTGGCACTTTCTTGAAACAGCTTACTGCCTGTTTTAGATAAATGTTCGCGCATTAAACTAAAGCTCAATTCACTAGTGCTTACGTTGGTATTTACTCTATCGTCAAAAGGAATTTTGGCAGTTAGTTGTATCAATTCCGTTTCTTGTTCCTCATTGGGAATAACGCTGCTAGAAAACTGCCGAATTCTATAATTATAAGTTTTATATTTTGCTAATATATCATCTGGCACTTTATAAGGCCTGTTACTACCTGCTGGCGCCCATATAACAAGTACCTGTTTGTTGTCAATTTCTTCTAAAGATAAACGGGGAACATAGGAAGGCGAAATTAAATTACAATAGCCAATTAATTCTTTTTGAACTTTATCAAACTGCTTGGCATCAAATCCTTTTACAGGTCTAATGGCCTTGCCATCTTCTTCAGTTACTCCTATAATAATATAGCCACTACCTTCATTATCAAAATCATTGGCAAACGCACAAACCGAACGCATGATGGTTTTTGGATTCCAACCTTCTTTAAACTCCATACGAGTACCCTCAACGAAGTTGCCCGAAAGTAGATTTTCTATGCTTATAACCTGAGTTCGACCTAAGGAATGCTGCCAGAAAAGAAGATAGTAGGTGAAATTTTGGAAATGAAAAGTGAAGAAATAATGGATTATTTCAAGAATTTTATTTCTAAAAGATTGCCTGCTAGATATTTTCCCTTTGGGCTTTAGTGAAATTTCCCTAAACTTCCTCAAATTTCTTTGAATTAACTCGTTAGTCCTGCATAAATTTGAGTTGTTTACGAAATTTTCACTTAAAGCTGACAGTATTCCTTAGGTCGAACTCAGGTTTATAAGTATGCTCATTATATTTAATCAATTAAGGACTAATGTATCAGTTAGCTCTTTCTTAAATTCTATGCGATTGGTTTCAGTCATTTTACTTTAGTATGAGTAATGTCAATTGCCTCAATTTGCAGAGAGGCAATCTTACGAAGTTTAACATCAACACATTTCATTAACTCTTCATCAAAAAGAACTAGATTTTTACCAGAAGTGTGTACTGAACTTTCAAACAAAATCCCACTTGCTCCAGTAATTACTTTGATAAACTCACATATAAATTGAGTGGGAATGTATTCTATTTCAGAATCATATCTCCTCATAGGCTTTGATAGATCTTTACTGATATGCTTTTTAAGCAAGTGTGCTTTAATTATTTTATTTACACTATTAGGGCGATAAAGAGCAGGTTCTTCAGTAAAATCAACAACATTTAAAGGTTTTTCACCTGAAGCAATTTGAAAATAGCCAACACTTACTTCATCTAAATAAGAAGCCCGTATTTCATATAATACAGTTTCCTCTTTATCACTTAAATACAAGTACGGAATCCCCAAAGGGTTTGCCCTTCCACCATTTACTTTTTTAGAAGGTGGACAGCCCATTTTATCTAATGCATAAGCAGGCATTCCACTTTCGCGGTGAACCCTAGCACGAAAATATGTGTCCTTTATATCTAATTCACGTTGAGAATTAAAAAACCCATCCCAACCTAGTTCCTCGGACATATAATTAATATCCGATAAAAACCTTCTTGACCACTTTAGCTCTTCTTTCAGTTTTTCCCAATACTGATGGTTTTCTAGAATGTCCTGATTGAAGTCAACTTTGGTGCTCGCGTTTACTATATCTGTTTTTAATTTAGGTAATACATAATTCAAAACTTCTGTGCCAACTTTGAGAGAAGAGAAAAAGCTCCAATTTGTTTGAATTTTCAACTTAAATTCTTCTCCCTTCTCAACAACCTGAAAATTTTCAGTAAGCTCTTGGAAAAAATCTAATAGTTCATTTAAGTCCAACAAAGGAGCTTCCTTCGTATGGCAAACATCACAATCTCCTTTTTGAGTAGAAGAAGAAATGAATGCTTTTAGTTCTTTATCGGTAAAACAATTGGAACATGCCTTCATTTATTATGGGTTATTTTGAAGGTACTGACTAACTAGTAAGATATGATTTTTGATAGATATTTTCTTAACTGTACCTAATCCAGGATAATGTTCTCTATCATAATAATCTTCCAATTCCACAATGGCACTGTTATTTAGATTTTCTGCTCTACAAAACCTAACAGCTTTTTGTGCTGCTTCTGAAAATTTCCCTTGCACGTTAGCAATGCTATCATTGGTATCAGATGTAAAATGTTTTACCCAAATTTGATTATTTGCTTTCAAATATGTTAGGTGTATTACAACTGCTCTGGGTGCACTCCCTCCATCTATAAACTCACTGGGCAATACAGTATAATCTGAAAAACCATCAAAGTTATCTTCTCGGTAATAAATATGCTCTTCTGAAAATTTTCTTTCTGTTAAACCAAGAAAATTACTATTTCTTGGCTCTTTTTCGAAGTTGTCATCCAGTCTTACATATGGATTATCTCTTCTTTTCATTAATCGATCTAACGAACGGTTGGAATTTGGATCCTGAACAGTAACCTCTTCAATTTGTGGCAAATCAATCAGTTCTAAAAAATCCACATCTTCAGCATCAGTTGACCCAGAGCAGATCAGCATGCAGTTAACTAAACTATAGTCTTCAACAGTTTGCTTAATGTATGCTGCATTATTATTATAATGAAAAGCAGGTTTTATGATTTCATATGTATTATCATACTCTGAAAGAAACCTTACAACATCAAGAACATCTCCATTTACTTGACCCACCGATGGGTTTACTATTAAGTAAGCAGGTTGATCGTGTTCTTTAAAAACATCAAATGCTAGCTTTATATTATTAAAACTGTCTTTTACTGGCTCAAGAATAGGGGTTACAAAACCATTTATACTACCTTCTTGTGTTAACTCTCTTAGAGCTATAAGCTCGAACTGCCGTGCTCTTAAATAAGGATAATACATAAGCTAACTATTAATAGGTTTTTGAAGGCTCTTAATTAATTTATCTCTATTGTTTCTATCTAAATTGAGTGCCAAACAAAGTTGATTTAACTCTTTATTATATCGCTGAGAAAAAGAATTGTGTACTGCCCTCTTTTTCATTTGACCAACAAACAAAGTATTTAGTTTCTCTGCTGGAATTTTATTTAATAAAACAAAGCATTTATCAAACATAGTAAAGCTTGTCATACTTGGAAGCTGGCCATAATAAGATTTTATAATGGCTTTATACTCTGTTGTTTTTAATAAGTGCATTATA
This sequence comes from Cyclobacteriaceae bacterium, assembly GCA_021648745.1. Lineage (GTDB taxonomy): Bacteria > Bacteroidota > Bacteroidia > Cytophagales > Cyclobacteriaceae > JAKISE01. Next base: position 16,193 of record JAKISE010000004.1, on the reverse strand, counting down.
GTAGATGCACATATATTGAAATTCGTTTTTGCCTCTCTAGCTAAATCAAAATCTTTATTCTGCTTATTATAAGTAATAATTCCTATTGATTTATCCTGACTTTTATAATAGGCATACTTTGATTCTGGCACAACTAAGTACACTTCATTAAATGCTTTCTTGTAATTTTCAATTTGTAGTTTAAGTCGTTTATCCGAATCCAATTCGCTTTTAATTTCAAAAGCCTTAGAAATACCATTAAACATTGCTAAATCTGCTATGGAATTACCCACTCTAAATTCGCTAAATATTTTTGATTGAGAACTCCCAATTTCTTTTAATAACCAAGCATTTAAAAAGGCATTTTTATATACATATTCGTTTTGATAGCTTGATTCAATTACTTTGTAAAGGTGTTTTACATACTGTAAATAGGTGGCATTTTTCTTCTTTTTCCAACCAATATCGTACCTCCCTATTTTATATTCAAGAAAAGAGCAATCTCCTTGCAGCATAGTTTCAACAGCATTTCTAGAGAAAACCGAAGAGTAATCTCTTAATTGGTTTTGGCTATATTTTAGTAATCCACTATTCATATATACAAATATACTAGAATCAATTTTGTATGGTTATATGATACTAATATCATACTTCAACCTCCTTTTCAACTTCAACCTTTGTCATTTTTGAAAGAATTAAATCTTTTAATTCCAAGAGATAATCCTGACTTTCTACTCTTTGAGCATTATTTATTCCTTTGGTTACTTTATGAAAGTTTTTCAACACTTCTTCAACTGGAATAAGAATTTCTAGTTCTTTTATTTGTGTAGGTGAAATATTGGCTTGATTTGCACTTCCTGTTGAACCATTCAATAACTCCAAATGCGTATCCTCATTTTTTATAAATTGATAAACATATTCAGAACTTTCTTCTTTTAGTAATTTCAATTTGCCAACACGTTGGTTAAGTAATGCTGATTTTTTGTGATAATATTTCCCAACTTGGCCAACAGCAGAGTTCATTTGATTTGCTCCAGAACCAGTCATTGAAATTAAAACATCTCCTTTACCAACCTTAACTTTGTTCAAATTCCCTATTAAATTGCCTCTAAAAAATTGACAGGCATCTAATGAAACTGTTGGTGGTGTTATATTTTTAATCTTTATTATTGGTATGTTGCCATATTCCATAAAATCAATACTTTTAAAAGCAAACCCACTAACAACTTCAATAAATGAATTTAATTCTCCATTTTTCCACCCCTCAGGAATCTCCTTATTCAATTCGGCATTAAAAACCATTTTACCACCGCTACTTTTGTAGGGCTTTCCTTCTGTATTTGGGAACTCAAAATCTACAAACCAATGTTTGTAAAGGGCTTGGGCGGTTTCTTCTAGTTTTGTATTTAGTTGCTCGTTTAATTTTATGCGGTTTACTACGGTGTTGTATTCTTTAACAATTGCTCGTTGTTTTTCTATGGAGGGGATGGGGAGTTCCATTTCTAGAAAATCTTCCCATTCTAAACTTCCTCTTACACCACCAACCGCCAGAAAACAAGCATGTCTATCAAATTCAGATCGTGAAAACCACATCATTAAATATTCTGGGATCAGATCATTCTTATTATTTACTTCGAATACAGGATAGGCCTGTGAGATTATTGCTTCATCAAAATTATTCATTAAAGCAACAGGCATCTTTTTATCCCGTCTTACCTGCATTAAGCTGCAAGCAAATTGATTCTTTCGAATCACCTTATAATTTGACATATCTGTACCAACAATGTTAGCTACAGATGGAATAAAAACTTTATTTACTGTCAATCCTAAAAGTGTATCAACTTTCAACCCCTTATTTCGCTCATCAACAAGCTTTATAAAATCGCCTATTTTCTTATAGTTCGATCTCATATCCCAACTCTTTAAATACGTTTAACAAATCTTTTTTCGATTGTTCTTCCGTTTGCAGTAATTTAGCAAATTCCGTTTGCAATCCTTTCATTTTAGTCTCAAAATCAATATTCTCATCTCGGTTTACAAACTCGATATACTTACTGGGCACTAGTGAATAATCCTTTTTGGCTATTTCTTCAAGAGTAGCAGAGTAACAGTATTCGGAAATATCTTTATAACACACCCCGCCTTCGGCACCCCGCTCAAGAGGGGATTCCTTTTGTTGCCAACTATGGTAGGTAGTTGCAATTTTAGAAATATTCTCCTCAGAGAACTGAATAAATTTCTTTTCGAAAGGAATACCTATCTCTCTTAAGTCCATAAACAAAATCTCCTCTTTTCGGTTACGGTAATTACGAGTAGTATCTGGCAACTGCACTGTGTGTTCTTCTTTGTTATTGTTTACAATCCAAAGTGTAACACTTATGTTGGTAGTATAAAACATGTTTTGTGGTAAAATCACAATAGCTTCTACCATGCCATTTTCAATAAGCTTCCTCCTAATTTTATATTCTTCACCACCACCGCTTAAAGCACCATTGGCTAAAATAAAGCCTGCTACTCCATTTTCAGAAAGCTTGCTTACCATAGTTAAGATCCACCCATAATTGGCATTGCTTTTAGGGGGTACTTCATAGCCTTTCCAACGTGGGTCGTGAATTAATTCGTTTTCGGCCCGCCAATCCTTTTGGTTAAAGGGTGGGTTGGCCATAATAAAATCAGCTTTTAAATCGGGGTGTTGGTCTCGGGCAAAGGTATCTGCCGGCACATCTCCTAAATTGGCCGCTATGCCACGTACTGCCAAATTCATTTTGGCCAGTTTATAAGTAGTGGCTGTGTATTCCTGGCCATAGATAGAAAGCTCTTTTTTATTACCGTGGTGGCTTTTTATAAATTTCATGCTTTGTACAAACATACCACCAGAGCCACGCCACAGGCAGGGTCGTAAATTACCCCTTTGTAGGGTTCTATCATTTCAGCAATTAAGTTTACAATACTTTTAGGTGTGTAAAATTCTCCTTTCCCTTTGCCTTCGGCCAAAGCAAACTTGCTTAAAAAGTATTCATATACACGGCCTACAATGTCTTGCTGCTTATCTCGCAGGGTATCAATATTATTAATTGTATCGAGTAAAGCAGCTAGCTTGCTCACATCCATATTAAGCCTAGAAAAATAGTTATCGGGCAGAGCTTCTTTAAGTGAAGGGTTGTTTTTTTCTACTGTTAACCTGAGTTCGGGATAAGGAATAGCTGCCAGAAAATAAAATAGTAGGTGAGCTTTTTAATATAAAAAGCAAAGATATAATGGATTATTTCAAGGTTTTTATATTAAAAAGATTGCCTGCTAGATATTTTCCCTTTGGGCTTTAACGAAACTTCCCTAAACCTCCTTATATTTTCTTGAATTAACCCGTTAGTCCTACAAAAATCTAAGTTGTTTATGAAAGTTTCGATTAAAGCTGACAGCATTCCTTATCCCGAACTCAGGTTTAAAAAGAGCGGTATCAATTTTAAGGGCTATGTCGTTTTGCTTGGCATTTTCAATTATGTAACTCCAACGAGAAATCTCGGGTAAAAAGAACACGTTTTTCATGGTATAGAACTCTACCATTTCTAAGAACTTTTCTTTGCCTTCGGCAACCAGTTCTTTTCTCCGCTCTTCAAATTTATCACTGGCGAATTTTAGAAATATTAAGCCTAACACAACGTGCTTATATTCAGAACTTTCTACTGTTCCTCTAAGTTTATTGGCAGAATCCCAGAGGGTTTCTTCTATACTTTTTTCCTTGCCCGCCTTTTTGGAGGGATTTTTTTGTTTGGCCATCTATGTTATATATCCAAAAAATTAACCCTATTTATAATCCACAAAATACATGATTGAATGTAGATTTTTCAAGGTAGTTAAAATCTTGGATAATTGCCAGTTAATTTCAATGATGATATCTAATGATATCATTACCTTCAATCAATATTTCTACTGGCTTATTCTGCATTTCATAATGCAGAATAAGCACACTGGCATTTACATGGGTGATTCCGCCATGCCCCTAGCCGAAACCGTTGGGATCAATAAAAATAAAATTTAGCAAAGAACAAGAAACTCATATGTTAAGTTATGAGAGTGCGTTAGAAATGGTTCAATTTATAAATTTTAAGTCTAATAATGATTGGGATAATTTTATACTTGTTTATTATCCAAGACGGATAGACTACCTATATCTAGTTCCCAATTTACCAGAAGACATTATACTAAAAAGAAAAAATGCCTATGAGCGGGGAATTCAGTTTCCTTGTACAGAGAAAACTATTTAACCCGAAATATGCAATAGAAATTCTATTACTAATACAAACTGCTGCAAATCAGTCGTTTTACCAAGTTTATCCTCTTAACCATAGCGGTGCTATGCTTTTCGAATATAAACTTCTGATTTATTGCATTTTGTCTTCTCATTACGAATTCTATTGCATAATCCGGGTTTAACAAAAATGAAGGGTGCCGATAATTTTTTTGGTGCTTTCACGAGCGTTGTTCAGTAAGTTGAAAACAAGGAAAGAACCCCTACATTACAAACTCCTCAAAATTTTCAGGTGTAATAATTTGTGTGTGTGCTTGCGGGTAGGCATTTGTAAATGCCTTAGTTATCCTCCCCTTCGTATGAGTATTCCATTTAAATTCATAGGCAGATAATTGCCCATTTCCTTCTTCTAAATAATCAACTTCTTGCTGTGCTGTTGTTCTCCAAAAATAACGGTTCACCCAATTTTGATGATACCCATTATGCTTCATTCGTTCAGCCACCATAAAGTTTTCCCATAAGGCACCCATATCTTGTCTCAGGTCTGCTTGCTGAAAATTGGCGATTAATGCATTTCGAATACCATTATCGTAGAAGTAAATTTTCCTGGTTCTTTTAAGCTCGGTTCGTAAATTACGTCTATAGGTGCCTAGTCTAAAAATAATATATGCTTGTTCTAATAATTGAATGTACGATTCAATAGTTTCGTTATCGAGTCCGACCAAATTGCTTAGCTCATTATAAGATACCTGATTACCTAATTGGTAGGCTAAAGCTTGGAGGAGTCTAACTAATTTATCGCTCTTTTTAATTTGATTCCAACTAAGCAAGTCTTTATACAAATAACTATCCGATAATTGGTTTAATACTTCCTTTTCGTTTCCATTGGCAAGTACAACATCTGGGTAATACCCATAAATAAGCCTGCGGGTAAGCAATCTTTTTTCAGTTAACAAACCATGGTGATTCACCATTTCTTCAAAGGAGAGTGGGAATAGTTTATACTCCCACTTTCGCCCTGTTAAAGGCTCATTTATTTCGTTGGCTATCTCAAAGGCCGAAGAACCAGTAACCAGCAGTTGCACCTCTTTCACCTGATCGGTAATTAACTTCAACTTAATTCCGATATCCTTTATTCTTTGGGCTTCATCAATAATAATGAGTTTCGCATTCCCAAACTCTTTTTTAAGTTGAGTAGAAGAAGGGTTTGCAAATAATGCTTGTACATCTTGCTCATCAGCATATAACCAACGTACATCCTCTCTGTTTTTTACCAAGTTTTCTATTAAGGTTGTTTTACCCACTTGCCGTGGCCCCATAATGATAATGGCCTTACCTTTAAAAAGTCTTTTTGTAATTGTGTCTTCTAATACTCTTGCAATCATTATATAATAATACGAGATTTAAAATATCAAATCGCAATAATTATAGTTTATTTGCGGTTACGTTCGCAATAATCATAGTTTATTTGCGGTTACGTTCGCAATAATTGTAGTTTATGCTAAATTTAAGGCAACAATAATTGACTATATTGAGGTGTAACCCTATTAATAAATATAACTGATCTTGCGCTATTTATCGGCTCTAATGATTACGTACTTTAAATCAAGTGGATTAAGCAGACCTAGGAGTTGGTCAATAAAGTTCGGATCATCTATTGAAAGAATATTTTCTCTTCTTTCATGCGGTATACCAGCAGGGTAAACGCTGGCATAAATTTCGTGCAATATTCTGAGTTCATCTGTTCTTTGCCTTTTTTCAGCTTTCAGCATTTTATGCTCCACTCGGTTAATAGATTTAATACTGTTAAGCTGTTCACTTTCTACAAGGTCGACTAAGGTTACATCAATATTTGCAGCTTTTTCTTTAATGTTTGCGAATAATGTGGCCATTTCCACTTTGGCCTCTGCTAAGCTTAATTGCCCGTTGGACTTTGATTTAACATAGGCATTAACAAACAAATCTTCCCTTAGAAAAAGATCTTTTACGGCTACACCAAGTTTGTCAATTTTACGACCAGTGGCTTGATTCAAGTACAATACAAAAGAGCGAGGCATCAAAATAGGAAATGCCAGTTTAAAATGATCGAAAACCGACTTCAATTGAAACCAATAGGCCAATTCAGAAGGCCCTCCGATATAGCCTAAGTTAGGTAGAATCACCTCTTGGTAGACAGGGCGTAAAATAACATTGGGGCTAAATCGCTCAGGATTCGATTCTAACAATTCCTCCATTTCTTGGACAGAAAATTTAAGGTCAGTATCCACAACTGAAAAACTATCTGCTTCCTTTACAATTCTAGCTCTAAGACCATCAACCAAATAGAATAGATTCAGCTCTCGAGGCTCTAATTGCTGCTTATATCCCGCTTTCTCCAAAGCATTACTCTGTGTTTCTACCAAAGGATGAGAAACCTCCTCAAAAAGCTCTTCTTTAATTACATGAAGAAACTCTTTCTTAAAACGAGCATCATCGGCATCTAAGCAAACTAGCCCTTCATTGCCAAACAATGCATTTACATAATCGCGAACAACATCTGATAAATTAGCATGCTTTTTAAATGCTTGTTTGAAAATTTCAGTTCTACCGGGTAATTGGTTCAATACTTCCTCAAGACCTTCCACATAAAATCTACCAGTGGCTCCTCCTTGATTAGTTTCCCATTCATACTTTTGATTATCGATGTATAAATGATTTATTTCTTCATAATCATGGTCCTCACTGCCCATCCAATATACAGGCACAAATTTGTATTGAGGGTATGCCTCAGAAAGTTTTTTAGCCAGAGTAATGGTTGCGACTAACTTATAAATATAGAATAATGGGCCAGTAAAAATGTTAAGCTGATGCCCTGTAGTTACCGTAAATGTTTTTTTATCAGAAAGGGCCGCAATATTGTTAGCAACAGCCTCTGATGTTTCAATTCTGCTGTACTGCTCATTAAGTACCTCTACCAGCGTATTTCTATATTCGGCACTAAAGTCTTTGGCAAGCAAGGCTTTTTTATAGCCATCTAGCGTTGGCGGCTGAGCATAAAATGAATCTAAATCAGAATTGCCTTCTACGTAATCAATAATCAGTTTCGAAAACAATCCTGTTTCTCTAAAATTCATTTTTTTACAATCCATATATTCTAAATGATCAATGTTCAATTAGCAATAAGCAATAAAATATCAACTTATCGGCAGCCCAGTAAGGTCAAACTCTGTAGCATCCGTAATTTTAATGTTTGCAAAATCTCCTACTCTTAAAAAATGGTCTTTCGCATTAATTAGTACTTCATTATCCACTTCGGGCGAGTCGAACTCTGTGCGACCAATAAACTGCCCTCCTTCAACTCGATCAATTAATACTTTAAACACCTTCCCTATCTTTTCTTGATTTAGTTCCAACGAAATTTGCTCTTGCAATTCCATAACGGCATTCAACCGTTCTTGTTTCACATCTTCTGGCACATCATCTTCAAAATTATAGGCGTGGGTATCTTCTTCATGAGAATAGGCAAAAACACCCAATCTTTCAAACCTAGATTCTTCCACAAATTTCAGCATCTCCTCAAAGTCTTCCTCTGTCTCACCTGGGTAACCTACAATAAGTGTAGTTCTAATACCAATACCAGGTACGCTACTACGTATGCCTTTTATAAGTTTTTCTGTTTTTTCTCTGGTTATGCCCCTTCGCATTGCTTTTAATATGGCAGTAGAACCATGTTGCAATGGAATATCGAGGTATTTACAGATATTATCTTTTTCAGCCATTACTTCTAACACATCTTGAGGAAATCCTGCTGGAAATGCATAATGCAACCGAATCCATTCAATGCCATGAACATCAGAAAGTGCTCGCATTAAATCTGCCAACTTCCGCTCACCATAGATATCTAGCCCGTAATAGGTAGAGTCCTGTGCAATTAGAAGCAGTTCTTTCACTCCATTTTTAGCCAAATGCTCTGCTTGTGTTACAAGGTCTTCAATTTTTATGGAAACATGTTTGCCTCGCATTAACGGAATAGCACAAAAAGAACAAGGCCTATCACAGCCTTCCGATATTTTTAAATGTGCATAATGAGGGGCGGAAACATTCATTCGCTCCCCTAGCAATTCGTGCTTGTAATCTGCGTTAAACCGTTTGAGAAGGCCAGGCAATTCCATAGTACCAAAGAAGGCATCTACAGCTGGAATTTCTTCTTCAAGATCATCTTTGTACCGCTGAGAGAGGCAGCCCATCACAAACAATTTATCAATGGCTCCCTCCTCCTTTGCATCGGCATAACGCAGTATGGTATCAATTGACTCTTGTTTAGCATCACCTATAAAACCACAGGTATTTACTATAATTACATTAGCATCATCGGTTGTAGCTTCGTGTGTAGCTTCAATTTCATTTCCTTTTAATTGTGTGAGTAAAACTTCAGAATCTACTAAGTTTTTAGAGCACCCTAGGGTGACTACATTTACTTTATCTCTTTTTCTTGATTTTGTTTTCACTACCGTGTATTAAGGAATTCTAGCTTGCAAAAATATCATACAATGAGCATGTTTCAATAAAAAAATCAAGATATGAGTTATTGGAATAATATTTGAGTTAACACTTAGATAGCTTTATTTTGCAGACTAAATTATGAGGAAAATATTTTTAGCAACACTTATAGGACTCCCAGCTTTTTTAATAAGTTGCAACGACCAACCCACATGTATTCCAGAACAAACAGACCTGATAAAAATAGCCTTTATTGATATTGTGGGGAACCCTAAAAATATAATACTCACCTCGCTAACTGTAGATAATAGCGGTGATAGTTTTCCTGTTTTTAATGATACGATTTCCAATGTCATCATTCCACTAAACCCACTTGATAGCTCTATCATTATTCGATTCTATCAGGATACTATATCAAATTACATTGCTTTAAGTTATACCACAATACCGGTTGTGCTGAATCCTAAATGTGAATTAGAAATGAAGTTTGATTTTTTAAAAATGGACTCCACCGATTTCGAAGATGTTGACGTGGTTGAATCAGCAATAAGCTTACAAACAGCTAGAAATATTGAAGTTACGCATTAAACATATCCTCCCTCTTCTATTAATGGCTTTTGGCACTCAAGCCCAAGAGCAGGTGCAAGAAACTAAGTACGCCATTAAACTAGACTCCACCCTACATAATAAATGGTTACCTACAGGAGTACGCTTTGGTTTAGATATTGCAGGCCCCATTTATAATTTGTTTGAACCAACTATTTCTAATTATGAAGGGATGGCTGATATAGATTTTGGCAAGTTTTTTGGAGTGATTGAAATGGGAAGGGGGGCGTATAAATCAACTGATTCACCAACGAGTTATACCAGCTCAGGCTTCTTTTATCGAATTGGCGCAGATGTAAATTTAACAGCCAAGGATGCCAAACTTAATAGTTTGTTTTTTGGTTTGCGTTATGCAACCTCTTCATTTAACGAAACTCTAAGTGGGGAACTCACTAATGCCGGGTGGGGAGTTAATCCGATATCTGACGAGCAAAGCAAGTCAAGTGTAAACTGGGTAGAAATGAATATTGGGATGCGTGTTAGAGTTTGGAAATCATTTTTTATGGGTTATGCAGTACGGTTTAAACTTTTAAAACATAGTGCTTTTAACGAAGGCAACTTCGAAACCTACTTTATACCGGGCTATGGAGTTGCTGAAAACACTTCCAATTGGGGCTTTAATTATTATGTTCAATATCGAATTGAATGGAAAAAGAAACCTATTCGCTGGAAAGAAAATTAAGATGGCAATTCCTAAAACCATATTTCAAACCTATTCTTCTAAAAAGGACATCCCTCTTTTAGCACAATTTCATATTTGGAATATGCGCAGACTGAACCCAGAATATGAGTATCGATTTTATAATGATGCAGATATTAACGAGTTTATTCTTAAAGAATTTGGTAAAGATATTTTTGAACAGTACAGTAAATTAGCGATTGGAGCAGCAAAAGCTGATTTCTTTCGTTATGCGATACTGTTAAAAAAGGGAGGGGTTTATTTAGATATCGACAGTAAAACAACTGGACGACTTAGTGATTGGATTAATGACACGGATGCTGCTATTATTACCGAAGAAGGTAACCCTGGCCTCTATGTACAATGGGCATTAGTATATGAAAAAGGACATCCTTTTTTGGCTAAAACAGTTGAAAATATTATCAATAATATCAAATCGAACCAATACCCAAATGATGTACACAAAATGACTGGGCCAACGGTTTATACTACTTCTATTAATGAATGTCTCAAAAAAGACCCCTCTATTTCTTATCGTAAATTGGGTGTAGATTATCAGGGCAAAATAAAATTCAAATATTGGTTAAGCGGGTTTTCATTTAGCAGCAAAGAGCACTGGAAAGTAAGTCAAACGAAACGTGGAGTTTTAAAACTTTGAGAAAGCCTAGCTAAAAAAAGAATCTACAAATTCGACTTTATTAAAAACCTGGAGGTCATCAATGCCTTCGCCTACCCCAATGTATTTAACAGGTATTTTAAAGGTGTCTGATATTCCAATAACGACTCCGCCTTTGGCAGTGCCATCTAGCTTGGTAATGGTTAAGGAAGTTACCTCTGTGGCCTTCGTAAACTCTTGTGCTTGGTTCATCGCATTTTGGCCAGTACTACCATCTAGTACAAGCATCACTTCGTGTGGAGCATCATCCACAAACTTCTGAATGACACGCTTAATCTTTGTAAGCTCATTCATCAAATTTACTTTGGTGTGTAACCTACCTGCTGTATCAATAATAACAATATCAGCTTCCTGTTCTACAGCCTGCTTTACTGCATCATAGGCAACAGAGGCAGGATCGGTATTCATGCCGTGAGAAACAACAGGCACACCTACACGCTCTCCCCAAAGCTTAAGTTGATCGACTGCTGCTGCTCTAAATGTATCAGCAGCACCCAACACCACTTTTTTACCATGCTTTTTAAATTGAGAAGCCAATTTACCTATGGTTGTGGTTTTACCAACTCCATTAACCCCCACCACTAACAATACATAAGGCTTTTTACCTTCAGGTAACGAAAAGTCAGCTAAGTCTTCCGAATTATTTTCAGCTAATAAATCTGCTATTTCACTTCTTAAAATAGCATTAAGCTCTTCTACACCAAGGTATTTGTCTTTGGCCACTCGAGCCTCAATTCGCTCAATCACTTTAATGGTTGTTTCTACACCAACATCAGAAGTAATAAGCACTTCTTCAAGGTCGTCTAACACATCTACATCTACGGTAGATTTACCTGCAACAGCCTTTCCTAGTTTATTAAAAAAACTAGATTTAGACTTTTCAAGTCCCTTGTCTAACGACTCCTTTTTTTCTTTAGAAAACAGACCACCAAATAAGGCCATATAATTATATTTTATTGAGCATACAAAAAAAGTCCTCTCAGAGGACTTTTAAAAGTTTTAATATGTATTTCCTGCTTAGTTAGCAAGAAACTCTTTAACCTGATCAACAGGTACGATTTCTTCCTTAAAAGTATAAGCACCAGTTTTAGGTGACTTTACTGCCTTTATAACTTTAGAAAAGCCTTTGGCATCTTTTTTCTTTAAACTTGCAACTACCTTCTTAGCCATAATTACTTAATTTCCTTGTGAACAGTTTGTTTCTTAAGAATTGGATTATACTTCTTCAACACTAAACGCTCTGTAGTATTCTTCCTGTTTTTAGTAGTAATGTAACGAGAAGTTCCTGGCATTCCACTCTCTTTATGCTCAGTGCATTCTAAAATTACCTGTACTCTATTCCCTTTTTTAGCCATTGTGCTATAATTTATTTTTGGTCTAAACTAGTTATACCAATACGTTACCTTTTTTTCTCGCTTCTTTTAAAACAGCTGTAATACCTTTTTTATTGATAGTTCTTATAGCTGATGTAGAAACCTTAAGCCTAATCCACTTATCTTCTTCAGGGATATAAAACCTCTTTTTCTGAAGATTTGGATAGAATTTTCTCTTAGTTTTATTGTTGGCGTGAGAAACATTGTTTCCTACTTGTGGCCTTTTTCCTGTTATTTCACAAACTCGTGACATGATATTGCTATTTACGCTTATTCTAATTTCGGAGTGCAAATATCGGGATTTATGTCTTAAACACAAACTCTCACGAACTATTTTCTTAAATAATAAACGTCTAGAATTATCAATTTAAAAATCGTCATTTAGTTTAGGAAAAAACTATAGTTTAAATAAGAAAACCTCGTAGAGGTGAACCATTTATAGACATATAAAATTAATCGTAATAAGCTCCATAGAAGCGACACCTTCACATTTCAAACAGGTAGCACCTACGGAGTTTATCCAACATTATAGAACTCTTTCTACGAACAGTTCACCTATGCGAGGTGTTATGTTAAAAAAATAGTATCTGCTTTTTCGGTCAATGTTTACATCCATTTTTTCAACTAAACCTTGTTTAAAAATGATAGGCCTATTTAAATACCAACAGTCCAATATTTAAGCGGCAATAGACACTTTCATCCAACTAAATTTTCTTTTGATTTTGACACAAAAAAAGGGTTTCTCTTTATTATTTTTGCTGTGCACAAAATTATATTATAATGACAGAGGAATTAACAAAAAGTCAAGTCGCCATGGAAATGGAAGATAAATATGGAGCTCATAATTATCACCCCTTACCAGTAGTTTTATCGAAAGGGAAAGGCGTTTATGTGTGGGATACAGAAGGAAAGCAATATTTCGATTTTCTATCGGCTTATTCAGCTGTTAACCAAGGACACTGTCACCCTAAAATTGTTTCTGCTTTGCAACAACAAGCAGAAACGCTTACCCTAACTTCTAGGGCATTTTACAATGACACTTTGGGTGAGTATGAGAAATATATGTGCGAGTACTTTGGGTTCGAGAAAGTGCTACCAATGAACACTGGAGCCGAAGCTGTTGAAACTGCCATTAAGCTAAGCAGGAAGTGGGCGTACGAAAAGAAAGGAATCGCTGAAAATGCAGCCAAGATCATTGTGTGTGAAAATAATTTTCACGGAAGAACAACCACGATCATTTCATTTTCTAATGATGAGGATGCTCGCAAGAACTTTGGCCCATACACAGAAGGATTTATAAAAATTCCATATAATGATATTGATGCCCTCAACGAAGCATTAAAAGAAGACAACGTAGCAGCTCTATTAATAGAGCCTATTCAAGGAGAAGCTGGTGTATTTGTGCCAGACGAAGGGTTTTTAACCGAAGCATCTGAAGCCTGTAAAAAAGCAAACGTGCTATTTGTTGCGGATGAAGTGCAAACTGGGGTTGCCAGAACAGGCCAATTGCTTGCTTGTGACCACGAAAATGTTAAGCCCGATATGCTTATTTTAGGAAAGGCTCTTTCAGGTGGCGCATATCCTGTTTCTGCAGTACTAGCGAATAACGACATAATGGAAGTTATTAAGCCTGGCCAACATGGATCTACCTTTGGTGGCAACCCTTTAGCTGCTAAAGTTGCTGTGGCCGCGCTAAATGTAATTAAGGATGAAAAACTAGCAGAAAATGCTCAAAAACTTGGCGTTATCTTCAGAGATAGGATGAACAAGTTCATTACTAAAAACGACTTGGTAACCACAGTTAGAGGTAAAGGGTTGCTAAATGCTATTATAATTAATGATTCACCTGATAGCTCTACAGCTTGGAATATTTGTATGCAGCTGAAAGAGAATGGCTTGTTAGCTAAGCCAACACACGGCAATATTATCAGATTTGCACCTCCTTTAGTTATGAACGAAACTCAATTACACGAGTGTTGTGATATTATTGAAAAAACGATTGAGGAGTATAAGTGATTGTATGCTCAGTCAGCAGATGAGTTGTTAGCTAAAACTAAATTCAATTGCACGTCATTCTGAACGAAGTGAAGGATCTCTTCTGGGTAAAAGGAAAGAGATCCTTCGATTCCTCAGGATGACGGAATTAAATAGCGTCACTCTGAGCATTTCATGCGAAGAGTCTCTTAAAGAACAATTTATTGGTTTACAAAACTCAGAGATTCTTCAGGCATAGCCCTCAGAATGACGTTGCAAGCAAGTAGTCAGCAGGTGACTTGCTTGCTAAAAACATAACAGCGTTCAGTTTTTAGCAATATTGGCAAATGAGTCACCAGCTGACTCGGTCAATTATTTGGCAAACAGCTGATCTATGCTTTTGAATGCTTTAAATTCTAGCGCATTCCCTTCCGGATCTACAAAGAACATAGTAGCTTGTTCCCCAACTTTACCTTTGAAACGAATATAAGGCTCGATTATAAATTTGATATTTTTCGTTTTTAAACTTCCAGATAACTCTGTCCATATCCCATTCTAATACAACACCAAAATGAGGTACAGGCACATCATGCCCATCCACAGGGTTTGAGATTTGTTTTTCAATAGACGAGCTCTCTGGCTTTTCATGAATTACGAGTTGATGTCCAAAAAAATTAAGATCAACCCATTTTGAATCACTCCTACCTTCTTTGCAATCCAGTACTTCTCTATAAAACTTTCTACATTTAGCTAAATCTGATACTGGAATGGCAAGATGAAAAGGGTTCATTTAATTGGCTTTATTTGCTTAAAACAAGTTCCAAATATCGTTACCAAACACAAACACCATGAGTGCCAATAGCATTACCATACCCACTTTTTGTGCATTTTCTAAAAACTTGTCTGAAGGTTTTCTACCAGAAATCATTTCATACAATAAAAACACCACGTGCCCCCCATCTAATGCTGGGATAGGCAATAAATTCATAAAGGCCAATACCATTGAAAGCATTCCTGTTAAATTCCAGAAACGATGCCAATCCCAAGTGCCACCAAAAATACGGGCAATCCCAATCGGTCCTGATAAGGCCTTTCGAGGATCGATATCGCCTGAAAACACTTTACCCAAGCCTTTAATATTAAGCCAAACCGCTGCAAATGCTTGTTTACTGCCAATTTGAGCAGATTCAACTAACCCATATTGTTCTGTTTTTAATATCAATAGAGGAACCGCTTGAAACCCAACAGTCGCTGAACTATCGAGATCAACAGTTAGCTTCAAATTCTCATTTCCTCTTAAAATTGATAAATCTACACTTGATCCAGCATGTTTATGTTTCTCCACTTCAAACTGATCGAAGTAGTCAACAGGTACACCTCCTACAGCTAATATTTTATCACCTGATTCTAACCCAACTTTATCTGCAGCACTACTTGGGCTTATGGCTCCTACTTTAAACGGAAACCTTGGTTCTATGAACATTCCAGCTTTATTCTTATCCGAGAGTGCTTCAATTAAATTTGAAGGTATATCAATTTTCAATTTCTCCGAACCGCGCAACACAGTATAATATCCATTATCGCTTAATAGTGCATCAGAGCCCATCAAATCACTAAAGCGGTCGTAATCTTTACCATTAATATTTACGATAACATCACCAGATTTAAGGCCAATATCTTGGGCTATTTCATGCGCCACAATACCGTATTTGTTTACTTCTTCTTTAGGAAAATACTGCTCACCATAAGTAAAAACCAGTGCTGTAAAAATGAGCACACCCACAATTACGTTCACAATAATTCCCCCGAGCATTACTATGAGCCGTTGCCAGGCAGGCTTTGTTCTAAACTCATAGTCTTTAGGCTCCTCACTCATCGCATCCATATCCATCGATTCATCAATCATACCAGATATTTTTACAAACCCTCCTAAAGGAATTGCACCAAATGAGTATTCTGTTTCACCATATTTAACCCCAAATATTTTAGGAGGGAATCCAATGGAGAACTGCTCTACACGCATTCCAAAAAATTTAGCAGCAAACATGTGCCCTGCTTCGTGTACTCCTACTAAAATTGATAAGCTCAGAATAATCTGAGCTGCCATTATTAAACCTTCCATTAATTAATTAATTCAGTTGCTATTCGTCTTGTTTCTTTATCTGTTTCTACCAGATT
>JAKISE010000073.1 GCA_021648745.1 Cyclobacteriaceae bacterium | reverse complement strand
ATGGTGATTATAGCGAAGGTGTCCACCTCTTTCCATTCCGAACAGAGAAGTTAAGCCCTTCAGCGCTGATGGTACTGCCGTAACAGGTGGGAGAGTAAGTCGTTGCCAGCTTTTATTATATACTTCCTAGATTTTAGCGAAGAAGTATTATTAAAAAGGGTTATTGACACAAGCAATAACCCTTTTTTTATGGACTGAACTCAAAATGCTTGTAATGGGGCCACTATAGACATTAATTGAAACAGTACCTATTTTTTCGCTATAAGAAATATTAACTCCTCTGTCTCAACGCCTCATAAATAATCACTCCTGCTGAAGTAGAAACGTTTAACGATGCAATCCTTCCATTAATAGGGATCTTCGCTTTTTGATTTGCCATTTCCAAAATCTCTTTCGAAATACCATCTTCCTCAGAACCCATAATAATTGCAAGAGGGTCTTTTAGCTCTGCTTGATAAATGGTTTTATCAGTTTTTTCGGTACAAGCTACTAGGTTAATGCCACTTTGTTGAATAGTTAGTAGGGCTTGTGGTAGATTAAATGCCCTACAAATTGGTACATAGTTTAAGCCTCCTGCAGAGGTTTTCATAGCATCACTCGATATTTGAGCAGCTCCATAAGCAGGTACAACTACTGCATCTACTCCTGCACACTCAGCGGTGCGAACAATAGCACCGAAGTTACGCACATCAGTAATGCGGTCGAGGACCAAGATTAGTGGATTTTTTCCGGTTGCAAAGCAGCGGTCAATAATATTATCAATAGATGCGAACTCTATAGGTGAGATGAAACCAACTACCCCTTGATGATTTTTTCGCGTAAGCCTATTCAATTTTTCGAATGGAACTTTTGTAAAAATTACACGATTATCTTTAAGTTCGGTGATTAGTTCTTTTAGTAAATCACCCGTAAGGTCTTTTTGTACAAAAAGTTTATCAAAAGTTTTACCCGCCTTTAAGGCCTCTTGTATTGGTCTTAGGCCAAATATCATGCCGTTGTCTACAGTTTTTTTCTCCCTTTTCTCCATAAATCTATCGCTCTAAACCAATTATTTTGGTATTTAACATCACGTTCCAATTCAAAGTATTCAGTATTCAGATTTTTGCTTAGCCTAAACTTGAAAGCTAACGTAGGTAATTCATAGGTTTTTTTATAAATCCATTCTACACCGTTATCAGATCTAAACACTTTGTCTGGGGGCCCAAAGATAATATAAATCATTCCCCTGTCAGTTTTCCAACCTTCTTTAAAAGTAGAAAATAGCAAGTTACTTTCTTTCACTCGTTTAAAATATGCAGATATCATTTTTCCTGCTCTTTCAGAAGAGCTAGTATTTTCCAACCAAAAGGCATCATACGCTTTTTTGGGATTATCTGCTTTCATTATTTTCTCTTTTTCCTTTTTTGTAAAAAGGAATATGCTGGCATCAATGATTTCGTCTATACTGGATACCTGAGGATAATTTTTGGATGATATCCTAAAAAAGGAAATGGTATTTTTATTATGTTCTTCGAAAATGGAGTATACACCTTCTGTGCCTGTTGGTAAGTTACTCTGGATTGAAATCGTAAAGGTTGAATCTGCCGAACCAAACAGGTTATCTTGCAGTAAGTTAGCCATTGGAGGTAGCGCAGCTGGGAAATTGACAGTATAAAATTGGGTGCTAAAACTTGTACTTTTTCCAGCAAGCGTGGCGATTTTTAGTTTACTTAAAATGGGAGAATGGGGTTGAACTATAGGAATGGTTAAGTCTGTTTGACTTATAAAAAAAGTTGATATGGTTTTGAGATTTATAATATAGGTGTAGTATTTATTACCTTTTTTTTTACCAATGAGCAATATTAAAAAGTTGAAATTTTCGGATGTTGCTTCAAAAGCGTATAGCCGCTTGGTTGATAGTTTCGTTAATGCGAACGAATTAAGAGAAACTTGAGAAATTGTCTCAATGGGTGTGCTAAGGTTGTTTGTAAACGCAAAACCATATGTCAGCGAATCTAAATTGGTTTTGTTTTTACTACTAACTTCTAATACAATCCATTTTTTACCCTCTTTGGAAACTACCTTATGCTCAATATGTATTAAGGCGTTTGGTCTTAATAAATAGCTTAAATCTGCCGAAGAGGGTATTACCTGAGCGGTTAAGCTGCTAACGAAACCGAGTGCCATCACCAATAAAATTGCAATTACTATATATAATTGGGGTATCTTATTCATAAATAAAGAGTATCTCTTTCAATTTTAGGTAGTAACATAAAATCCTCATCAATAAAAGTAGTTATTTTGCAACAATTGTGTCTTCTTTTCGGCACTTTCAAAAAAATAATATGAGCGTTTATACTACCGAAATTGCTTCTGACGAACTTACATCAGACAATCCAATTCATCAACGATTATTAAAGGCATACTACGTTGCTGAAGAGTTAGTGGGTGGAAGTCTGCTTGAAATTGGCTGTGGAGAAGGTAGAGGAGTTGAACTTTTGGCCCCTAAAGTAAAATCTTATACTGCAGTTGACAAAATTGAAGAAGTAGTTGAAAATCTTTCTGCAAAATATCCTAAAAGTAGTTTTATACAAGCAAATATTCCACCTCTGCCTTTTGAAGATAATAGCTTCGATACCATTATTAGCTTTCAGGTGATTGAACATATAAAGGATGACTCTACCTATTTAGAAGAGATAAATAGGATATTGAAACCGGGCGGGAAGGCTTATATTTCTACACCTAATATTAAAATGACGTTGAGTCGTAATCCTTGGCATATTAGAGAGTACACTGCACAAGAACTGACTACTTTATGCGAAAACCATTTTAAGTTAGTTGAAATGAAAGGCATTGAAGGCAATGGCAAGGTAATGGAGTATTATGAGCAAAATAAAACTTCGGTGAATAAAATTATGAGGTTTGATATATTTAACCTCCAACACCATTTGCCTGCTTCCGTTTTAAAAGTTCCATACGAAATTTTAAACAGAAGAAATAGAAATAAACTTCAAGCTACTGATGATTCTTTAGTGGCAACTATCCATCATTCTGATTATTTGCTAAGTGATGAACCTGATAATAGTTTAGATTTATTTGCAGTGCTTACCAAGTAACAATCTTTGTCGTCTCAGGATTAGATTGGGAAACTTTTAATAGATTAGTGTTTTTTCAGCAATAAATTCATTTAAATGCCAACGTTTCTGTTTAGTTCAGCTGTTTTTAGAATGTATCCATACATTGTGTGGACAAGCTTACTATTGACGATTTCAGCCGCCTACTTCAGTGTTGGAAACCATCACCCAGATGAACATTTTCAAATTCTAGAATTTGCCAATGCCAAAATCGGCTTGTCTGACACCAAAGAGTTGCCTTGGGAGTATGAACAGCTCGCAAGATCAACAATTCAACCGTTTATGGCTATATATGCTATGAAATTAATGCATGCTATAGGCATTGATAATCCTTTTTCTATTGCGTTTTTAATTAGGCTAATTACAGGTATTTGCACTTGGGCAATTAGTATTTTAATGATAAATGTTTTTATTGGTGACTTTAAAACTAAAGGGGGCAAACTTTTTTTTATGTTAAGCGTATTGCTTCTTTGGTTTGTGCCTTATTTAAATGTTAGGTTTTCATCAGAAAACTTGTCAGGTTATTCGTTTCTTTTAGCTTTATTGCTGCTCTTAATACACCTTAAATCAGTGCATAAAAAGGGAGTTTTACTTATGGCATCAGGCTTGCTGTTCGGATTTTCTTTTTATTTTCGCTTCAAATGGCTGCTGCTTTATTAGGTGTTTTTATATGGATTATTGCGTACCGAAAGCTGCCTTTTACTGATATATTAAAACTTATTGCCGGTGGATTGATTGCTATTTTTATTAGCATAGGAATAGACTCTTGGTTTTATGAAAAGTTGGTGTTTACACCATGGAACTATTTCTACTTTCAGCTAATTTTAGGAAAGGCAGCAAATTTTGGAACCGATCCTTGGTGGCATTACTTTAATCTCTTTTTTGCAAATGCCGCCCCACCAATCAGTATTTTTCTTTTCGTATTTTTCGTTATTGGGGCAATTAAAAACAAGCATTCAGCTATTGTTTATATTATTGTTCCCTTTGTTATCATGCATATGGGTATTGGGCATAAAGAAATGCGTTTTATGTTTCCTATATTTCCATTGTTTTTGGTAATCGTATCGTTAGGGTATGACAACTTAGTGAGCAGAGGCAAGGTAAGTAAACCATTACTTATTGCCCTTAAAGCAACTTTTGTGATCAATATTTTGCTAATTGTCTTCCGAACTTTTTCGCCTGCGCAAGAACTAGTATCTTATTATCGTTTTTTAAATGATATTAGCTCCGATAAAAACTATCTTTTAATCGCTATCGATAATGACCCATATAGTTATGCAGGGTTGCCTGTAAACTTTTACAGGTCACCTAACATAGAAACCCAACATTTTTCTTCTTATAACTTAGCTGAAGAATATATAAATAATTATTCAGAAAAGCCCATCCTCATTTTGCACAACGAGCTTATGCTTGGTTATGAGTTTTCTGACTTTAATAAGAAACGAATCTATTCTATCTTGCCAGATTGGATCTCGAATTTTAATATAAACGATTGGCAGAGTAGGGCAAACCTCTATTCAATTTATAGTTTGGAAAAAACACCTGTAGTTAAAAAATGAGTACAAGAACTCAGGTTATGAGTTAAGCTCAACTCTACATTTGAATTGCCCGGTAATGAAGGTCTAACGCATCTCCAAATTGTTCTGCCATTTCTAGTTCGCCATATCTATTCAATGTTTGAGCAAGCTCTCTTAAAATCACTAAGTTAGATTGTAACTCATAACCCAAATTATTGCCATTTTCAATATAATAACTTAGTTTTTCGTCTGCTCTATTGCCAAGGATATTTGCAAGTTCAATGGCCTTTTCTTTTTCGCCTAGTAAAAATAAGTACTCAATAGTGGTAGCGGTAGTATAATCGAATGGGAGAGAAGCATCGGGCATCAATTCCAGTCCTTTTAGTACCACTTCACGAGCCTTGTCCTGTTTGCCCTCTCTTAACAAAGCAACAACCAGTGTGTTAAAATTAACTCTATGGTTTAACACAAATTTTCTATAGTCTTCATTATAATAGACCTTAGGGTTGTTTAATTCACGATAATAAAAATTGTTCATTAAATTATCATACATGATGTCTGTATCTATTAGCATGCCCGGGTTGTTGAGGTCTGTAACCGGAAGTAATCGGAACGCGTTTCCTTCTTGCACTAAGTATTTATCTACATTAAACCGAATGCCTTGTTTAGAGGTATTATTAAAATAGATAGGTCTTTCCCAATTATTTGTTGCAATAATATCCCAAATCATCAGGTCTTTTTTCTCCAAATAGCTTCCTTTCATTTTAAGGTGCATTCTGGTTGTAATAAGGTGTTCTTTCCCTTTCGGAAGAATGCCAGAAGCTTTAACAGCTGCTGTATCTATGTCTAGAAACACCTCTTTGCTAGGTATCATGCTGTTTACTCCAAACTGAGTAGGAAACTGAAGCCTCTTATCTCCTTTTTGAATAAGTTTCAAGTATTGTTTTAGGTTTATCGCTCCTTCGTAGCCCGAGTTTGGGTCGTATGCAACCATGTCATTTGGTCCACCTTGCTGGTAATTTTCTTTGGTAAGAGAAAAAGGAAAAGCAGCGGATTCATAGGCTTGTCTTGTCATTTGATCGATATACCAATCTGTATTAAAATAACTTAATACAACAACTCGAACATCAGTTCTAAATCCTTCAACCTCCTGCACATACCAAAGCGGGAAGGTGTCGTTATCGCCTCCTGTAAATAGTATGGCATTGGGTGCACATGAAGCTAAGAAATTTTTAGCTGAGTCAACGGAAAAATAACGGTCAGATCGGTCATGATCGTCCCAGTTTTGGGTAGCCATCAGCATTGGCACGCCAAGAGACATAACTCCTGCAATGATGGCAGAGTTTTTATGGCTTAAAACTTTACTCAACAAAGAGGCAACGCCTAGTACGCCAAACCCTATAAAGAAAGAGAATGCATAAAACGAACCTACATAAATATAGTCTCTTTCGCGTGGTTCACTCGCTGGTGAGTTAAGATATAGTATTAGTGCTAGCCCAGTTAAGAAAAACAAAGTTAGCAGTATAAAAAATTGCCTTGGGGCTTTTATATAGGTGTAGAAAAGTCCGATTATTCCTAATAATAGGGGTAGCATTAAATAATTATTTCTACCTCTATTGGCTGCAATACTTTCAGGTACTTTTTTAAATGCATCAATTACTGTTAAGGAACTTGCGTCCTGTATGTCACTTGCCCTGCCCGAAAAATTCCACATAAAGTATCGCCAATACATATGCCCCATTTGATGGCTAAGCATAAACCAAATATTATCACCAAAGCTAGGTTTTTCCCCAGGGCGTAATCCTAGCTTTTCTTCATAGGATTTGGCGTGAGAGCCAGACCAAATTCGAGGCATAATAGTCATAGACTTAGGGTCAAACTTCTGCACTACTTTATAGTCGGTTATTTCGTATTTATCTTCGCCTTTAACATACACAGGTGCTCCTACTTTATTTTCAACTAATTCTGCAGAATAGTACCGGCCATAAACCAAGGGCCTTGTGCCGTACTGCTCTCTTTTTAAGTAAGAGACCACACTTAAAATATCTTCAGGGTTGTTCTCATCTATGGTTGGGTTGTAAGACGAACGTATAACAACCATGGTGTATGAAGAGTAGCCGATAAGCACAAATGCCAGGCTGATTAAGGCTACATTTAGGATCTCTTTTTGATTTTTGTTAGAGTAGTAAATTCCATAAACCAAGCCGCCAACTACACCCAAAATCACCAATATAATTCCTGAACCAAATGGTAGGCCAATAGAGTTGACTAAAAATATTTCTAAAGAACCAGCGAATGAAGGTAAACCAGGGATGATGATGTTATTAATTAGAATAATGATCGCCCCACTTATGGCGATTGTATAAAAAAGCCCTTTTTGGGTTACGTTATCATACTTTTTAAAGTAGTAAATTAAACCAAGCACAGGAATTGTTACTAAGTTTAATAAGTGAACACCAATAGATAGGCCAAAAATATAAGCGATTAAAATAATCCATCGGTTAGCTCTACTTTTATCATCTATATGCTCCCATTTAAGCATCGCCCAAACCACAAACGCAGTTAAAAAAGACGACATTGCATATACTTCACCTTCTACGGCCGAAAACCAGTAGGTATCAGAAAAGGTATAAGCCAAGGCTCCAACAACTCCAGCACCCATTAATTTAAACATTTGAGCTGTATCAATGTCTGCTTCTTTAACTTTTAATATTTTCTGACCAATAAGGGTTATGCTCCAAAACATAAATAAAATACCAAATGCTGCCGACATAGCGCTAAGCATATTAACCCAAAATGCCACCATTTGTGTATCGCCCATAGCTAAAAAGGAGACCATTCTACCCATTAATAAGAACAGGGGTGCTCCAGGAGGGTGCGGTACCATTAGCTTGTATGATACTGCAATAAACTCACCCACATCCCAAAAACCAGCGGTGGGTTCAACTGTAAGTGTATAGGTTGTTGCAGCTATAATAAAAACAATCCAACCAGTAATATTATTTACTTTATTATAATTCATCGAGCTAGTTTTAATTCGTTTTGCTTAGTTTGAATTAAGCACAAGGGCGAAATTATTAAAATCTATGGTAACCCCCACCAAAATGCTGGGTTTTAACAAAATTTAACCCTTTATTAAATTCAGATAGGTGCAAGAATGATTGTTTATTGACATTTGATTATACAATTTTTAATCATTTATAAACAATTGAATAATACACTAACCAACTTAAGAATGCTGGCACATAGGTCGTGAATACAATCGCGTAGGCGTAGTCAAGTTTTTTATTAGCGGTGTAGTGTATGCCATAAACAAGTACTAGCCAATTTAGAGGTTCAAAAAGATTGAAAGATTGCAAGGGGTATACCCAATTTTCAGGAATTGAAGTTATGTCGAATAAACTCATTAACGAAAGCGGATAAAATGCTTTTATATCCCAGATGGTGATATCATAAGGAATAGCAATGAGCCAGATAATCTTTGTAAATTCAGCCAATAGAAATACAAACTCACCCATAATGGCAATTTTCCACATGTGGACAAAACTGATTTTATAGCCGTACAAAAAGGCGCCTGTCCAGAGGATAAATGCAATTACTGAAAGCTTAAAAGCGTATCCAAAAGGGATAGATATAAATTTGAGCGAGTTTAAAAAGCTAAACAACCCAAATCTCCCTTGTTCTTGCATAATCTGGTAGGCAATAGTTTCATTTTCAACAAGCTGAATTCTAATCCACAAAATAATGATTGAAACCAGTGATAGGCCGGTAAATAATACAATCGCCTTTATTTTTAGCATTCTTTTTATAGCCTCTTCCATACTGTAAAATATGTGCGCAAGTTAACGATATGATATGTTATTATGGTAAGCATTAAAAATTCCCAAGAGCTAATGTTTAAATTCCTTTGGCCGTTTAATTATATATCAGCAAAGAATGAATATTTTTGACATATGCGATTTTCAGCAATTTTTCTCTTATTTTTTACACCATTTTTTACTCTTGCTAATGCCCCATTAGATAGCACAAAGCTTTTGTTATCAGATTTACGAGTTCAAATTGATGCAACTGCTGCAATTAATGCTATGTATAATTTCGATTTCGATGAATCGGAGAGGTTGTATAGAGAATTACGTTTTCGATACCCTGATCATCCTTTGTCTTATTTTTTATCAGGGCTAAACATATGGTGGCGTATAATGCCAAATGAGGAGGATGACCGATACGATAAAAGATTTCTTTTTTACATGGATCAAACTATATCCATTGCTGAACCTATGCTCGAAAAAGAAGAGACCAAAATTGAGGGGGCATTTTTTTTAGCAGCCGCTTATGGATTTAAAGGGAGGCTTTATTCCAACAGGCAGTCGTGGAGCAAGGCCGCTTCCGCAGGAAAAAGTGCGTTAGACAATATTGAAATTAGCAAGGAGGAATCTTACTTAAGCCCGGAGTTGTTATTTGGAGAAGCCCTTTATAACTTTTATTCGGTATGGATACCAGAAAATTATGGATTTTTAAAGCCTATTATGATGTTTTTTCCGAAGGGAGACAAGGAACTAGGTTTAAAACAATTAAAGGAGGTTTCGAGTTTTGCATTTTATACCCGTATAGAAGGGCAAATATTTTTGATGCGCATTTTATCTAGTGAGTATAATAACCATTCTGAAGCTTTGAGAATTGCAGAATACTTACATAAGACTTACCCCAGTAATCCCATTTTTCATCGGTATTATGTGCGTTATCTATATTCAACACATGGTTATCAATTAATGGAGGTAGAAGCCAAAAACATTCTTTTAAAAATCGACTCTGCTGCTTTAGGTTATGAGGCTACTTCTGGGAGGTACGCAGCTTTTTTTCTTGGCCAATTGTATGAAGGACGAAATGAGTTGGATAGTGCTAAATTTTATTATAAAAGAGCAGTAGCATTTGGTGAAGAAAATGAAGCTTATGAAACTGGCTATTTTTTGTACTCTCTTTTAGGGTTAGCTAGAATAGCCGATGAGCAAGGGGAGAAAGCCGAATCAAAAATTTATTTGAAAAGAATTAAAAAGTATGCAGACCGAAAGAGCCCTGCTCGCAAAGCAGCTAAAGCGTATTTAAAGAAGAAGAAGGATAAGTGATTTGTAATGCAGCTAGAAATTGAGATAGTATATGTAACTTTACAATCTGAATTTGTTAACGAAAATCCAATTTAATGAAGCTTGAACAAGCTATTAAACAAAACTCATTTAGCCAAGGTCAACGATTAGGGCTAAATTTAATATACACCTTTAACTGGATTAAAAATAAGCAAAAGGAATACTTCTCTCCATTTGATATTACAGCGCAGCAGTATAATGTGCTAAGGATTTTGAGAGGGAAACACCCAGATGTTTATTCTACTTCTGGTATTAGAGATAGGATGCTAGATAAAATGTCTGACGCATCAAGAATTGTGGATAGATTATTAATAAAACATCTGGTCGAGCGATCTGTAAATAAAGCTGATAAGCGATTAGTTGATATTAAAATTTCTTTAAAAGGAATTAAATTGCTAGATGCAATGAATCCATCAATTGAAAAAAATATTCAAAAACTTTTTGAGAGATTATCTACAGAAGAACAAGAACTGCTTGATCAATTATTAGATAAAATGAGAGGTTAAACTATATTTTTTAAAGTTTTTCTTGCCTTGATTCTACCCTTTATAATCTTATTTTTTAGGTCAATATTAACCATGGTAGATTTTGCTTTTTGCAGTCTTTTCTTTTTACCAAGCCACTCAAATCCAATGTCATCAAGTGCTTTAATGTAGTGGCGTTTTGCTAGTCCTCTGCACCTTACTTGAGCTATCCATTCCCCTAATTTTTTATTGCGCCCGGTTTGTGGAACATCAAAATGGCCGTTTTGCTTGTGATATCTTTTAAGTTTAAACAAGTTACTTGCAAAGCGCTCGTCTTCCATATTCCATATAAACCCTATTTTGTCCAATTGCTTAATCCTATCCATTGAAATACGGTTTTCATTATACATCCTTCGTATTTCGTTTACCCATCTCGAAAGTTTATGAACATCTGAGGTTTTATCGTACTTAACCTGACTTACATGTAACGTGCCGTGCTCTTTTTTAAATGCTAAAAGTTGTTGTAGCCTTACTTCAAAAGAATAATGTAGGGTATTCCACCTAAAGTTAATTTTATCAAGAAAGCCTTTTCTTTCTTGAGACATCTGATTTTTAGTGTAAAACCTACGCTGGTTTTTGCACCAGTGGTATAGTTTAACCTCAGGGTCAGAGGCATTGGGATATTCCCTTCCCGTACTTTTTTGAAAAGCAATAAGGGTGGCATAATGTTGATGCCAAATCTTTTCTTGATATGATTTATTAGTAGCAGAATTCACTTTTCTCGTTTAGGAGAAATTGGCACTAAAAATACTAAAAAAAATGAATTTACCAATGGATTGTATGTTTGTTGTAGATTATAGACCTATAATTGATGGTGTTTTTAAACTAATTGTCGTTTAATGCTAAGTATTCTATTCGTATATTTTTTTAATGTTTACATTTGATTTTATGGATAAATCCTCATCTGGTTATACCAAAATAGAAAAGAGTGATATTTTCAATAATGAATTTATGGTGCATGCCGAAGCCCTTTACAACTTTGCTTATAAACTTACCCACGATGAGGATGAATCCAAAGATTTACTTCAGGATAC
This sequence comes from Cyclobacteriaceae bacterium, assembly GCA_021648745.1. Lineage (GTDB taxonomy): Bacteria > Bacteroidota > Bacteroidia > Cytophagales > Cyclobacteriaceae > JAKISE01. The sequence goes on along the minus strand of JAKISE010000073.1, from coordinate 5,880 downwards.
CTGCCTGAAAGCATTTAGATTTATTAATTCATTCGAACGTGGAACCAATGCAAAGGCATGGTTGTTTAGAATATTGAAAAATAGTTTTATCAACGATTACCGAAAAAAAAGCAAAAATCCGGGAATGGTCGATTATCAAGAAGTTGAAACCTTCTATAACTCCGAAGGAAGCGAGGGTCAAACCCAACTAACTCCTGATTTGAGATCAGAAACCGTTAAGGGGATGCTTGGTGATGAAATAACAAACGCCTTGAATTCAATGGATGTAGATTTTAGAACCATTATTATTCTGTGTGATTTGGAAGGGTTTAAGTATGATGAGATATCTAAAATTTTGGATATTCCAATTGGAACAGTGAGGTCGAGGTTGCACAGAGCACGAAGTATATTAAAAAAGCAACTAGCAATTTATGCGGCAAGCATGGGTTATAAATAAATAATTAGGAATGGGAACGTTTGTAAGGTGGATACAAAAAGCCATGATGAGCAAGAAAGCTCGTTGTCCAGAGGAGGAGCACTGGTTAGAGCTAGTTAGGCTTATGCTTGACGGGCAAACAACAGAAGAAGAAACTTCGTATGTAATTGACCATGTAGAAGGGTGCTATAGGTGCTATGATAATTATGATCTTGAAAAGGAAATTAGAGAGGCCATCAAGAATAAGTCCATCAACTTAAAAGTTTCCGATGCCTTAATTGCTAGAATAAATAACGAAATAAAGGCCTAAAAATCGAAATCTATTCGGTTTAATCCTCAAGGTATTTTAGTATTTTTGTTAAAAGAAAAATCAACATGCATAGCGGTAAAGCCCTTATTTTTTCAGCTCCATCAGGTTCTGGTAAAACAACAATTGTAAAGCATCTGTTGCAAACATTTTCTAATCTTTCATTTTCCATATCGGCCTGCACTCGCGACCGAAGAGGTAGAAACGAAGAAAATGGAAATGACTACTATTTTATGACTCCTGTAGAATTTAAGGAAAAGATAGATAAGGATGAGTTTATAGAATGGGAAGAGGTGTACCCTGGTAATTTTTATGGCACATTAAAATCAGAAATAGATCGGATTTGGTCTGAGGGGAAACATGTTATTTTTGATGTGGATGTAAAAGGGGGCCTTAGTTTAAAGGAGTATTTTAAGGAAAAGGCCTTGGCCGTATTTGTTAAAGTGCCTAATCTAGAGGTGCTTCAGGAAAGATTAGCGGATAGAGGTACTGAAACAGAAGGAAGTCTTTCGCAGCGTATGTTTAAGGCTCAATTTGAAATGAGTTTTGAAGAAAAATTTGACGCAACTCTTTTAAACGAAAATTTAGAGGATTCCTTAGTTAATGCAGAAGAAATGTTTGTAGCGTTTACAAAAGAATAATCGTTTTGAAAATAGGATTGTTTTTTGGATCATTTAACCCCATTCATATTGGTCATTTGGCCATTGCCAATATAATGGCCGAAACAACAGACTTTGACCAGGTTTGGTTTGTTGTTTCTCCACAAAGCCCGTTTAAAAAATCGAAAGGCTTAGCGCACGAGTTCGATAGACTAGATATGGTAGAAGCAGCAATCTATGATAATGCTAAACTTAAAGCGACCGATATTGAGTTTTCGATGCCCAAACCTAGTTATACAGTTGATACCTTGGCGTATTTGTCAGACAAGTATCCCAATCACAGGTTTTCTTTGATAATAGGCGAAGATAATTTAAAGAGCTTTCCTAAATGGAAAAATCATCAAGTGATATTAGACCAATACGGCCTTTACGTTTACCCCAGACCAAACATGGGAGTATCTGAATTAAGTGTTCATTCTTCTGTAAAATGGATAAAAGCTCCACTTTTTGATATATCGGCAACATTTATTCGTAACCTTTTAAAAGAAAACAAGTCTATTAGGTATCTGGTACCCAATAGTGTGATAGAATTAATTATAAGTAAAAAATTATACAGTTAGAATACCGTTGAGCGTTTAAACCAAAACCGAATCGCTTTGAATATTAAAACTTATTTAGTACTCTGTTTACTATTTTCATCTGTTTTTAGTGGCTTTAGCCAAGGAATAAAGGGGGCAGTTAAAAAAAGTAGCGGAGAACCTATCGAATTTGCAACCATATACATAAAAGAGATAGAAACAGGTACTACTACGAATTTAGAAGGCGATTTTCAGATATCTCTTTCTCCAGGTACTTATCATTTAGTATTTCAGCATTTGGGCTATAAGGCTAATGAAAAAAGGGTAATAATTGGTAATTCATTTTTAGTACTTGAAATTATTATGGTGGCAGAAACTATCATGCTTCAAACCGTGGTGGTAAGTGGTAAAGATGAAGACCCTGCGTACACTATTATGCGAAAGGCAATTTCTAAAGCTAAGTACCATAAGCAGCAGTTAAATTCGTTTGAAGCAGAATTGTATATAAAGGGCTCGGGTCGGCTTATCGACTCACCGTTTTTTCTTAGGAAGATGATGGAAAAAGAAGGGGTTGATTCTACGACATCTTATGCATCCGAAACGATTTCTAAAATTAAATTCACGAGGCCAAATACTTATGATGAAGAAGTTATTTCTGTGAGGAGTACAGGTGATGATTATGGCACAAGCCCCAATAGTTTTATACTAGGTAGCTTTTACGACCCTATTTATGTTAATGCGGTTTCTCCTCTTTCGCCCAAAGCATTTGGGTATTATAAATTTGAATACTTAGGAACCAAAAGTGAAAGGGGATATGAAATTAGTAAAATTAAGGTAACGCCAAGATCAAGGGGAGATGACATATTTAGAGGTGTTATAAGCATAGTTGAGGATGTGTGGAGTATTCAAAGCACTAACCTTTACATGGAAAGCACCGGTATTTTGTTTAACATCAAGCAAATTTATGAACCCATTGAAAAAAATGTATGGTTGCCAATTTCACACAAATTTGATATAACAGGAAAGGTATTTGGTTTCAAATTTGAAGCACAATACCTATCAACAATGGGTAAATATAAAATTGAATTGAATGAGGAGTTAACTCAGGAGTATGAAATAATAGATGAGTCTATTGAAAAAGAAATTGCCGAAGAATTAAAAAAAAGGCCCTCTGAGGAAGTTACAAAAACACTTGCGCATGGTGGCGAATTAACCCGAAAACAGTTTAGAAAACTTATTAATGAGTACGAAAAGGAAGAAAAAAAACAAAATAATGACCCTTTGGTTCAAAGCAGTTATAGTTTAAAGATAGATTCACTAGCACCTACATCCGATTCCATTTACTGGGCAAGGATAAGGCCTGTTCCGCTTACGGCTTATGAAATTAAAGGGTATCATAAAATGGATAGTGCATTTGTGGCCGAGAAAAAAGAAGCAGAAGGAGACACATTAGAAACCAACAAGCATAATGGTTTTAGGCCTACTGATATTTTGCTTGGCTACAACTTTAAATGGGGGAAAAATGACAGGCTAAAATATTACCCTCTATGGCAGTATGTTAACTTTAACACGGTTGAGGGGTATAATTTTGTAGTCAAATTTAAGTATTCACATACATTTGCTAATAAAGCTAAATTATTCGTTTCGCCTCAGGCCAAATATGGGTTTTCAGGTACTAAACTTTATGGTAGGTTAAACACAGAATTTAGGTATGGCCCCATCTATCGAAGAAGTAGCATAAGGCTTAATGGAGGGTATTATAGTAAGCAGATAAATAATGATAATCCTATACATCCGCTGGTAAATTCAATTACAACTTTATTATTTAGAGATAATTATTTGAAACTATATGAATCTAGTTTTATTAATGCCTCCAACCAAGGATATTTTTCTGACAAGTTAAGTTATACTATTGGTGTTAATATGGAGAAAAGAGTGCCATTGCAGAACACAACTACACAAGGTTGGTTTAATGCCACTCAAGAGTACACATCTAATGCTCCTGATAATGTGGAGGTTGGCTCTACTGATTTTATTGAAAACAACTCCTTCGTTTATACCATGGGGCTGTCATATAAACCTTGGTTGAAATATAGTGTTAGAAATGGGAAAAAGCATGTAATTAACTCTTCGTCCCCCACGTTTGATATTAGTTACCGTTCTGGAGCCCCTGTTTCTATTTTCGATGGTTCCGATTTTAAGCACCTTGAAATAGGTTATAAGCATAGCTTTAGGCCAGGCATTCGAGGGCAACTTTTTATCGATGCAAGAGCAGGCTCTTTTATGGGTACTTCCCCAATAAATTTTATAGATTTCAAACATTTTGCTGGAAACGAATCTCCCTTTCTTATGGAAGATCCGGTAGGCAGCTACCGGTTGCTGCCCTATTATTTTTATAGTACAGCCAATAAATATGCTTCTGGGCAAGTACTTTATCAGTTTAGAAAGTTTTTGTTTACACAGTTGCCCATTCTTCGGTTAACTGGCGTTAAAGAACTAGCATATATAAGCTATTTAGCAACTCCTGCCTCAGGTAATTATGTAGAAGTAGGCTATGGGCTTGATAATTTATTCCGCTTTTTAAGAGTAGAAGCAGCAGCTTCATTTATTGATGGTGCTTATAATGGCTTTGGTATTAAGATTGGAGTTGGCACAAGCATAACTTCTGGGGATGGTTCAATTAATATTGGGTTTTAGTATGGATATTACTATAAATACCCTCCTTTGATAGCTTTTGTAACTAAAACGATTGTTTTTTTTACATTGAATTTTTGAAACAAATTATTCCGATAGGTTTTAACCGTATTTTCTCCAATGTTTAATTTAATAGCTGATTCCTTGGTTGAGTCACCTGCTGCTAATAATGTAAGTACTTCAACCTCTCTTTCGGTCAGCTTTATTTTGCCTTGATCACTTTTGTTTATAAGAGAACTAGTTACGTTTTGCGCATAAAATGTTTTACCCTCCATTAAAAGATGTATGGCACTCAATACTTCGTTTTTATTAGTTTTTTTTAACAAATATCCATCAGCACCAGCGTCTAAAGCACTTTGAACATGTAATAGTTTATGACTAATCGATAATATGAGCACTTTTATTTGCGGATGGTCTTTTTTAATTATAGCCGTAGCTTCGAGTCCATCCATTACAGGCATCATTACATCCATGATAACTAAATCAACCGGATTATGTTCAACATATTCTATCAGCACTTTCCCGTTCTCAACGGTTTTTACGATGTTAACGTCTTTCTCATCATTTAACAGTGCTTTAAGTCCTTCTGCGACAACAATGTGGTCTTCTGCAATTACAATCCGTATCATAAAAATTAAAATTAACTTAAAAAATCAATTCTATCAGTTGCCGACTTTGCATTGGTGTCTTATTTCACTTTGTATTAGATCTTTTCCTTGCCACTTTCTCCTCCCCTAAAAGTAGGAGGAAAATTTCACCCTTTTGTAGGATTGCATCTTTTAAAATATGTTCACATTTTTGATATAATTGTAAACATATGTATTTAATAAAGATTTACCTATTAGAGTGTATGGTGTTTGTAGAAAGTACTAACCATCCCTTATTACCTATAGGGATTTTCTGCCTGTTAAGGTTAGGCAATAATAATTCAGTTAATTGAACCTTTTAATATGGTAGTAAGATTTAATGAATAGGCAATTTATATTCAAATTTTGAAATTAGTACTTAAACCTATTCCTATGTCGAATTAGGTTTACGAAAATGGGATGTATCTAATAATAGTTGTACAACATGGCGAAAAATAAATAACAGAAGATTGAAGAGTTGACATTACTAATGATACAAAAACAAGAAATTATAGAGCTTAAAAAAGAAATGAACCAACTTAAAACTGCCGGAAAATAATTGTGAAGACTATATCTACTATATTACTAGTACTTATTATGTTAACAGGGGCTCAGGCTCAAAAACTAAAGGTAAGCCTTTCAAACAAACATTTAAAAAAAG
>JAKISE010000072.1 GCA_021648745.1 Cyclobacteriaceae bacterium | reverse complement strand
AGATTTAAGTTGAACACCCAATTTAATTACAAACCTCGTTTTATAATTATGCTGCATCATTAATCTGGCATCTTCAATCTGAGTGCCGACTATTTCTGCGCTAAACACCGAGTGCATTTGGGTGTATTTTTCAAGGGCTGATTTCAGCTCATCTGCATCTATAGGTTTTAGTAAATACCCTATGCTGTTTAGTTTAAAGGCTTCTATGGCATACTGGTTAAAAGCAGTAATAAATATTACCGGACAATTTACTTTAATAATGTCAAACACTTCAAAGCTTAATCCGTCTCCTAACTGAATATCCATTAGTAGTAAATCTGGAACAGGGTTATTTGCCAGCCATTTGGCGGTGTTTTTAACCGAATCCAAGTGAGCCAAAACTGTAAGCCCTTGTTTTTCCAATAACATTTTAAGATGAGTGGCAGCAGGCTTTTCATCTTCTACAATTACTATGGTTTTTAATGTACTCATTCTACGGTAAGTAAAGGTAGTTTAACAATAAACTCGTTTCCATTATCTAAAATTTTTACAGGCTCATCCGATAGCATTTTAAAACGTGCTTTTATATTGGTTAACCCAATGGAGGAGTTATCGCCTGGCAATACCTGTTTTTTAGCAATCTTATTTTTAACGCAAATGGATTGCTTTTCTGTAAACACCTTAATTATCAAAGGGTTCTCTGATGTGATTTCATTATGTTTAATACAGTTTTCAATTAGCATTTGCAGCACCATTGGAGGAATGTGTTTTTTCTTAATTTCATCACTCAAATCTACATTAACCTTAAATTTGCCTTCAAATCTTATAGATTGCAAAAAGATGTAAGAGTCCAGCATTTTTAATTCCTCTTCAATAGTAACCACTTCGTGTTTGCCTGATGAAAGTACCGAACGATACACATTGGAAAGCTGCCCCACATATTTAGCTGCCAAGTCTTGATTTTGGTAAATTAATGCCGTGAGCGTGTTTAAACTATTAAACATAAAATGAGGATTAACCTGACTTTTAAGCATTTCAAAGTTAGAGGTAAGCACTTCATTTTTCATTTTTTCTTCTTGCAAAGCAAGTGCTCTCCAAGAAAATAAAAAATGCCTTAAATACATGCCGCTTAATATCAAAGCTGAAATGCCGGCAGTAAGAATAAGCGTTTCGGGGTTATTATCAGTAATACTAATGCCTATCGCCAGAATAAATAACGGCTTTAGCACAAGCATGGCTAAAACTGAATATACAACAGCAGCAAGTATTCCTAAGACAAATCTTTTACCGGGGTCTTTTAACCAAGAATACGCTTTATCCATTAAATAGGAAACATAGCTGTTGCCAAACCACATTACCAGCCAAATAATGTAAGTTATGGCAAAGCGCTTCCACATATATTGCCACTCCTGGCTATAGTTTAGCCCCATAAAATACGCCATTATCGAAGACAGAAATAAAATCAGTAGCAATTCTTTGCCAAGATTTTTTATTGATTGTTTGCTCATTTAAAATCTAAATTACTAATTATCTTGAGTAGAAGTAGCACTGCATTTGTTTAACATTTTTTCAGCTTGCGGTTTTCCCCAGACAGGTAGTATGCCGCTGCCCTCCTCCTCCTCTTTTTCGAACAGGTTTTTTGTATCCTTAAGCTTTTGGCAAGCTTCATCGGTGCTACTACCAAAAAATTGAGCCGTGCCAAAAAGCATTTGTGCCATCATTAAATTGGCTCTTGGGTTTTTGTTATCTAATTGATAGGCTTGTTGTAAAAAACCAGCTGATTTCATCGAGTATTCCTGACCTCTTACCGAAGGATCAACACTAATTCGCATCATTGCCGAAAAGCCTTTTAAAGTAAGGATTTCTACCATATTGGCTTTCTTTATTTTCTGAGACTGATCTAGTAGCGCATCTGCTCTGTCTAAAAATCCATCCCATTTAGTTACATCACTTTCCCGAGTGGTCATCATAATAAAGCAATAAGCCTGGTAATAACTTGGCAACCATTTTTTAGATTCTGTCGCCCCTATCCGCTCGAACTTGTTCGCAACCGATTTGAGATTTTCAAGGTCTTTTGCCTGATTCATTTCTGTAATGGCATTTTCCATAGCTGTTTCATACCCTCCCTTGGTAAAGGAAAAGAGGAAAAAACTAAGTGCTGTTAATGTGTATATGAGTAAGTTTTTCATAGTTTTATATATTTTAAAGCAATTAAATTTATTTGTTTATTCCGAAGAATGAGGGATCTTCTACTGTGTAGAAAACTTTCTGTTTTTATAAGATTCCTCGTTCCTCGGAAAAGAAAAGCATAGGTTACTTATCTGAGTTTACTTATTCAATTTTTATAGTAAGTTTTACCCCTTTATCTGCTATTGTAAATAAAGCATCTTCATAGCTAGGAGGACCAAACCTGCTTTTCCCATCCATGGAAATGCCATAAGGCTCTGTGGGTATACCCATAAAATTTGTGTTGAGTTTACCGTCTTTGTCTTCATCGTGCATTACTCTTACTGTATAATCTCCATTAGACACTTCAAACTCAAAGGTCATCTCTCCTGTTTTGGCCTTTTTTGATTTATTGGCAATAGCCTTACCTAAAAATGTTTCTTTTGAGTTACAAACGGCAACAGCAATATTGCCTTTGTTGGATTGAATGTTGGTAACTTTTACAACTAATTTATTTGTTGTTTGCGCATTGCTTAGCCCGTAGCTTCCTGCTATAATGGCTAATGTTAAGAATAGTTTTTTCATAATTGTTTATGTTTAATTGTTTATGTTTTCGTCATTGCGAGCCTAGAGAAGCAATCTGTTTATATTGCAGAGATTGCTTCGTTCCTCGCAATGATGGTCAAAGTGATTTTAATTGGTTTAAAGTGGCGTCCTTGCTAAAGGTTATAAATACTCCTACGAAAATGAATCGTGGTGCGGGCAACTGATTTGCTTGTCCTATATATTCTCCTTGATTATTGGGCAGCTCGCTATAGGTATATCCAAAAATATTTTCTCTACCCAACACATTGGTTACGCTACCATAAATAATAATACTTTGGGTAGCTAAATAGCTGGCACTTAGGCTTAAATCTATGTAAGAAGGGGTTAACTCTCCATTAAATTGATTGGTATTAGGGTTATTATAAGTACGAGGAGAGGCATACGAGAAAGTGCCTCCAAACTGGGTTTTTAAGCTGTTTACCCAATACTTGGATACAATAGATAAATTATGCGAAGAAGCAAAAGTAGGTACTGCAATAGTAGGAAAATCTCTATAGTCACGTTCGGTATCTAAAAATGAATAAGAAATCCAGTAATCCATATTTTTAATGCTTTTATTGTCTCTCCAAAAAAGGTCAATTCCTTTGGCAAATGCTTCACCAGTATTTGTATAGGTTAATGGGTTCAAAGGTTGATTAAAATCAAACTTTACTAAATCTCGATAACGCTTTAAATAACCTTCAATTCTAAATGTCTGCTTTGGGTTTACCACCTGATAATTTAAAATAAGGTGGTCGGCTTTTTCAAAATCAAGGCTATTATTTACCCGAAGCAAATCTTCTGTAGCAGCCTGCTGAAAGCTACCTCCTGCTAAAGCTATTTGGGCATTTTCGCCTGTTTTATACGCTAGCGAAACCCTAGGAGCTACATAAAAGTTGCTGTTTAAAGAAGTATATTCTACTCTACCTCCAACACGTGCCAGCAGGTTATTAGAAAAATAAATGTCCGACTCAACAAAAGCCGATAATAAAGGGTTTTGAAAACTAAATATGTTTTCTGCCCCATCTGAAAAGCTATTGTACGCTTGCTCACTTTCAGAGTATAATAATTCACCACCTGTACTCAAACTGATATTATTGGTTAAATCTCCACTAAAAACAGACTTTAAGTGAACACCTTTAGTGGTTTCAATAATCGATTCGTTTTCTAATTGAATATCGTCTTTATTTTGAGTAAATGATACGCCTGTTTTATAGGCCCAAGAGTCTCCCAAAGTATTCTTAAGGGAAGCATTCCCATAGACATAATCATTTTTGATTTTTACTAATGTTTTGGCCGAAGGGTAGAGGACGTTGTATTGGTATAGGCTAAAGTTATTTGAAGAAATGTTGCCATACACCTTAAGCATGCCCCCGTTGCCAATTTGTTGGCGTGCTGCCAAATTTGCCTGTACTGTTTCCGATGGTTTAACCCAATCTACCGACTGTGGCACCACACTGTTATAGGGAGCCATATTATAATAAGCTCCTTGCACGGCCAACGAAGATTTTGCCCAGGACTGGGTGTGGCTAAGCTCTGCTCCTACAGTCATTAAGCTTAAATCAGTACGAGTTTGCGAAGGTTTTTCCTTTGTATTTAAAATTAAAGCTGATGATAAAGCTTGCCCATACTCGGCAGAATAACCACCTGTACTAAAACTAGTACCACTAAACAAGAATGGAGAGAACCGACCTCGTGTGGGCGTGTTGGGTATGGTTGTGGAATAAGGCTTAAGCACTTGCAGACCATCAATAAAAGTTTTGGTTTCGGAGCCATCTCCTCCACGTACAAAAAGGCGACCTTCTTCCCCTACAGTTTGGGTGCCCGGCAAGGTGTTAAGCGCACCTGCAATATCGGCCGTGGCTCCAGCTGTTGTTACAATATCCAAAGGTTTAAGTACTTCACTTTTTGTGCCAGTACCCCCCTCGAATGTGCCCGCAGAAATTACCACTGCCTCCATTTTATTAATTGACTCTTTGAGTAAAAAGTCGATGTTGTTATTAGTTGATTTGAGTGTTATTTTTTTTGTCGTTTCTTCATAACCGATATATGTAGCTACTATAATTACTTCTCCTGTTGAAAAGGTTTCAAAATCATATTCTCCATTTACATCGGTACTGGCACCATCATAGGTGCCTTTAATAAATACATTAGCACCAATGAGTATTTCACCAGATTGGCCGGTTATAGTGCCTGTGATTTTTGTTTGTGCGAGTATATGAGTTGATAAAAGGCTCATAAAAATAATTGCAACTAAGATGTTTCGTGAAGACAAGAACCATTGCACGGTGAGTTTGAGTTGTTGTATTGCTTTCATAACAATACAAAGAATTAAGATTATGCCCGATATTTAAAATAAGAGTTACTGAACTGTTGAATTAGCAGGATGAGTTGTGGAGAGTTAATGCTAAGGCTAGTTTATGCCTATGTTCAGACTAGAACGACAGTACATGCAGGGTCTCAAGGAAAATTATTTACTATCAAAACTTATCCAAACCAACACCCAAATGAACATTAACGATTTACAAATAGGAAAAGCCTACCCCTATTTGATAATACCATTAATGAATTCTCTAACCTAGTGCTGAAAGAAATGTTTACACAGCCGATTTCCTCCATTAAAAAAAACTTAGACAAGCTATTTTAAAAGGTTTTACGTACAACCATTCGGCACTGATTAAATATTATTATTCCACCTCCTATTTAATAAAAGTGTGCTACCTTTTAGAGAGCAGCCAATTGAAGACCATGGAAAACAGGTACTTCGATACAACCTGTATCGCAGAGACAGGCAGGGGAATTCAACTTTCTTTAATAATGATGTTTTTTTTAATTTTTGGATGTTTTATATGCTAAATAAGTTAGACCTGTATTTATCACCAAATACTTGCCTCACCAAATAAAATAACGTAAATTGTCCACTTATCTAATCTAAATAACTTTAAACCGAAATTTATGGAAACAAACGAAACAGTGGTACAAGAGCAGGAAAAATCTGCTCATGAACGTATTGGCTTTGGAAAAAGACTCGGTGCGTATTTACTTGACTTTGTTGCAGCAGGTATTGGAGGATCAATAATTGGAATGTTTGCCGGTGCTACCCTTGCAGCCTTATTTTTTGCCAGTGAAGCAGGAGAAGGAATGGAAGACGCAGAAATGCTGGGTGGTGGTATTATGGGGATAATTGGAGGTATGCTAGGTACGGTAGCCGGTATGATGCTAATTGTACTTTTGATTATGCTTCTTGAGGCCTTCACCGGACAAACCATAGGTAAGATGATACTCGGCATAAAAAATGGCAACGATGATGGGTCGGCAGCAAGTACAGGTACACTTGTTACAAGAGCCGCAATAAAGTATATTGGCACTATTTTGCCCGTATTGGCAGGAATAACAGGGGTTGCTATGTTAGGCTCTATTGGCTCTCTTGCAGGACTTATCGTATTTATAGGCTTCTTCTTTATCCTTGGTAACAAAAAGCAGGGCTTTCACGATATGATTGCCAAAACAGCTGTGTTTAACAAAAGCGATTTGATGTAAGAACATATAAAATTATATTTTGTTTATAAAAAAAGCCTGTTATTAATAACAGGCTTTTTTTATAGCTTGTATAATATAAGGGTCGTTTGCACTATTTCGAGTAAAGTAATTTAAGAGATTTTCTTTAAACCCGAAATATGCAATAGAAATTCTATTACTAATACAAACTGCTGCAAATCAGTCGTTTTACTAAGTTTATCCTCTTAACCATAGCGGTGCTATGCTTTTCGAATATAAACTTCTGATTTATTGCATTTTGTCTTCTCATTACGAATTCTATTGCATAATCCAGGTTAAATCTAAAATAATAAAATTTGAGGCAATATTTATTCAGTACCCACGGATTACTTAATTAATGTCACTATTATAATTTTTCAATTATCAAAACTTGGAATGGTTCTTGGATACAAAAACTTATCCAAACCAAAACCCAAATGAACATTAACGATTTACAAATAGAAAAAGGCATCCTACCCCTATTTGATAATACCATTAATGAATTCTCTAAAGTAGTGCTGAAAGAAATGTTTACACAGCCGATTTCCTCCATTGAAGAAATAAAACTTAGACAAGCTATTTTAAAAGGTTTCACTTATAATCATCCCATACTCAAGAATTATCACTACTCCACTTCTTATATAAATGACGTTTACTATTTTCTAGAAGGAAGTCAATTGAAGGCTATGGAGAAACAGGTGCTCCGGTATAAATTATTAACCTCTACAAGTGAGAAAATCAAAAATGCCAATAAGCTAACACAGCTCATTTTGCTTTTTAATAAATTGAATTCAATCTATTTTTCTAATCTAAACCTAGCTTCATTTCCACAAGAATACCAAAAAGAAATAAAAGAAATATTGCTATTTTTTGAACGATTGAATACAGATTACTACGGAAGAGTAGTGCAAGAAGGCAGCCTCAAAACACACCACCTGCTCGATTTAGCAAAGAGGCTATTAAAGGAAAAATCAAATGGGCTTATAACTCAGTTTTGGCAAAGGCTCTTCCTATTTGAAGCCTATCTTTCTATAAATCTGGGCATTATGAAGAACAATTTTACATTTCCAGAACTATCACATAGTAGATTAGAGCTAAGAAATTTTTATTACCCTCTTATCGAGAGCCCTGTATTAAATAATTTAGAAACTGATTCTAATGTAATTGTTATTACTGGCCCAAACATGTCTGGCAAATCCACTTTACTAAAAGCTATTGGTTTATGCATTTACCTAGCACAGTTAGGCATTGCTGTTCCTGCATCACAGGCAATAATTCCTTTATATGTCCAAATCTCAATTTCAATTAATCATAAAGATGACCTTCAAAATGGTTATAGCCATTTTATGACTGAAGTAATAAACTTAAAAGAAGTTGTAAAGAAGGCTCAGAGTGGAATGCCATGTTTTGCGGTTTTTGACGAACTCTTTAGTGGAACAAATGAAGAAGATGCCTTAGAGATTTGCACAACTACTATCAATGGGTTATCCAATTTTAAAAATTCATTATTCTTAATTTCTACCCACATTCAAAAACTAAAAGATACTATAAAAGCTTCTAGCAAAAGCATTGAGACATATCATATTGATTGCAAATTGGCAGGCAATACACCTCAATTTAACTATTTATTAAAGCCTGGTTGGTCGAACCTTAAAGTAGGAAAAATTCTTTTTGAACAAGAAGGGTTAAATCAAATGCTTTCATAACCTGAGTTCGGGATAAGGAATAGCTGCCAGAAAATAAAATAGTAGGTGAGCTTTTGAATATAAAAAGCAAAGATATAATGGATTATTTCAAGATTTTTATATTCAAAAGATTGCCTGCTAGATATTTCCCCTTTGGGCTTTAACGAAACTTCCCTAAACCTCCTTATATTTTCTTGAATTAACCCGTTAGTCCTACAAAAACCTAAGTTGTTTATGAAAGTTTGGTTAAACCCGAAATATGCAATAGAAATTCTATTACTAATACAAACTGCTGCAAATCAGTCGTTTTACTAAATTTATCCTCTTAACCATAGCGGTGCTATGCTTTTCGAATATAAACTTCTGATTTATTGCATTTTGTCTTCTCATTACGAATTCTATTGCATAATCCGGGTTAAAGCTGACAGCATTCCTTATCCCGAACTCAGGTTAATAGAATGATAGCAGTCACAATTTATTGCAAAATAAATCTAGTTACAACGCCAGTTTGGGCTAAAATGCACAAGCGCACTAGTTTTACTTAGGTCGAATTTTGGTTAATGTAGAAAATTAGAAATAACCTTAGTCAACTTGCTAGTTTCTATTAAGAATCCATCGTGCCCAAAATCTGAATTCAAGGGCTGAAACGTTGCATTTGGCATTTGTTCTGCCATGCCTTGCGTAAGATTAAAAGGAATGAGCATATCTGAAGTAAACCCAATGGCTAAGGTTCGAGTGGTTATCTTACTCAACGCCTTTTTTTCTCCTCCTCTTGCACGTCCAATATGGTGGGTATCTAAACATTTTGACAAATAATAAAACGACAAAGCTGTAAATCGCTTCACTAGCTTATCGCCTTGGTAACGAATATAGGAAGCTGCTTTAAAGTCATCCATTTTGTCATCTGAATCCGATTGTTGGGCTATGTACGCTGATGAAGTGCGATAGGTAAGCAGAGCAACTCCCCTTGCAGCTTTTAGCCCTGCTTTTCCTCCATCGGACTTTCCAAATGTTTGATCGGCTTTTATGGCCAACCGTTGCGCTTCATGAATGGCCTGGCTCCAAGCCGACTCTTTAGCAGAGCTTGCAATCATAATTAAATTATTAATTATGCCTGTAAACGAATAAGCAAACTCCAAAGCCTGATTACCTCCGAAAGAACCTCCGATGCCCACATGGATATTATCAATTTTCAAATGTTTGACCAACAATAATTCTGCATTTACCACATCTCTCACTGTAAATAATGGAAAGTCTAAACTAGTAGGCGCTGTGCTTCCATAGGGTGAGCCTAACACATTGGCGCAAATGATAAAATATTCCTTAGGATTGAAAAAATCAAGTTCGCCAAATAACCCTGGCCACCAATCCATTACATCTGAACTTGCCGTTAATGCATGAAAAACCCATACCACATTGCTCTTCTCCTTATTAAGAGTACCGTACGTATGGTAAGCAATTTGCAAACCCTCAATATGCGAACCTAGCTCTAGCTCAAAAAGGGCTTTATGTTTATATATTTTACTACTCATCGCGAAGCAACCAATGCTTGTTTAACGTCTTCAATTATATCATCGATATGCTCTAGTCCTAGTGAAAAACGAATAAAGCCAGGAGTAATGCCCACTTCTAATTGCTCTGCTTCGCTTAACTTAGTATGTGTAGTTGAAGCTGGGTGGGTGACAATGCTCCTAGTGTCTCCTAAATTAGCGGTTAATGAATGGAGTTTAAGAGCGTTCAAAAACCTAACTCCTCTTTCTTTTCCTCCTTTTAATTCGCACCCTATAAGCCCACCTCCTTGTTTCATTTGCTTTTTAGCCAATGCGTATTGTGGGTGATTAGGCGAATGAGGGTAGGATAATTCCAACACATCTTCTTGCTTTTCTAAAAACTGAAAGAGTTTTTCGGCATTACTACAATGCCTATCCATGCGTATGGCCAAAGTTTCTAAACTTTTAGAAAGTACCCAAGCATTAAATGGAGATAAGCTTGCACCTGTTCTGCGCAAAAAATTATAGCATATATCAACATATTTCTTTTTTCCCAAAATAGCTCCACCAAGCACCCTGCCCTGCCCATCTATATATTTTGTAGCAGAGTGGATTATTAAATCGGCATCATACTCATTGGGTTGCTGCAAGTATGGGGTTGCAAAACAATTATCAACACAATATATAATATTATTAGCCTTACAAAGCTTGCTTAAAAATGCAAGGTCGGCAATTTTAAGTGTTGGGTTAGAAGGACTTTCAACAAAAATAAGTTTGGTATTTTTCTTAATAGCTTGCTCCCATTGATCATTATTATCTACATCCACCAAGGTGTAATCAATGCCATAATCGGGAAAAATAGTAGAAATTACTAGAACCGAGCTACCAAAAATAGCTTTTGAAGCCACTATATGATCGCCTGCTTTTAGATTTGGCAATATAGATGCAAATACAGCGGCCATACCCGATGCGGTACTAATTCCTGCTTCGGTACCTTCAAGCAGCTTTAATTTGTTTATAAACTCATCAGTATTTGGGTTAGAAAAACGGGTATATTGATTGCCCTCCAAATCGCCATTAAACAAGGCTGCTCCTTGTTCGGCAGTATCAAAGGTAAAACTGCTAGTTAAAAATAAGGGGGTTGAATGTTCTTTCTGATTAGTCTGATCAGTTTGCGTTCTTATCGCTAATGTTTCAAAACGTTTATCTTTCATTAATTGCTCTTTTTTTGCCACAAGGCACAAGTTCATAAAGTAATTAAAAGTACTAGCCTCTTAGTACTGCTTTGTCCTAATAACTATCAGGATGATGCCTCAAGTCCAAAGGGTTATCCAGAGGAATCGAATATTAAAGTGGCCAGTTGTTATCCCCAATCAGTAACTTAACCAAGGTATTTATTCCTCGAATAGTTAAGCAACAAAATTCAAATTTAGGGTGTTTAAAAGCTATAACTCTGTCTTTGTTGCTATTTTTATAAATGCAACCCGCATTCCGTTTTGGGACTGTTATTCCATCTGCCTTCTCGCCCTTTGCCAGGTAGTGTACAGTGTTTGCAGCCTATAGAAAAATACCCTTTGGATATTAAAGGGTGAAATGGTAAGTGATGATCTTTGATATAGCTTTCACGTTCATCTCTAGTTACATCCAATAGTGGATAAAATTTCAGAATACCGCTTCTTTCTTCAAAAATATCTAACGAAGATCGATGGTCACTTTGCCAAGACATTAATCCTGAAACCCATACCTTATAATTACTCTTTAGCTCCTCTAAGGGCTCCACCTTATTTACAGAGCAACATAGATTAGGGTCGTTTTCCCAAGTATTATCATCGATGGTAAAATCATGTTTCCATTTTTCAGCTTTTACACTTTCAACATTTAATTCGTATAAAAGCGTTAGATACTCTTTATAAATCAGGGTTTCTTTAAAATGAAAACCTGTATCTATAAAGTATATTTTCTGACTGTTATGTATGTCCGAAAAAAGCTTTAACAAAAAAGCTGATGTTGCGGCAAAAGAAGAGGTTAACATCACCTCTTGTTGACCAAAATCAACATACAACTCCTTTATTCTTTCATCGGGCGATAAAGAATGGTATTTTTTATTTAGCCGTTCAATTTCTTGAAAGGGAACCGCATTCGATCTATGTGTTTTTGTACTCATTAGAATTTGCTATAAAAGTGTTGAAACCGTATTATCAATTTCTGCTGACCATGCTAAAATTCCACCTTTAAGGTTATAGAGGTTTTCTAAACCTGCAGCATCTTGCAGTAGTTTTACAGCATCTGCACTACGCCTACCACTACGGCAATAGATCACCACCTTTTTATCTTTTTCTATTTCGCTTAAATGAAAATATACTTTACCAAGTGGAATAAGGCGACCACCTATATTTGAGATATCATGCTCAAACTCCTCTCTGACATCAATTAGTTGAAAATCTTCCTTGTTTTTAACTAATTGATTAAGTTCTTGTACTGTTATTTCTTTAACCATTTTAATTTATTTTTTAGCTGTTATATACCCCCATTGAATAGAATTCCAGACCCTGTCGTTTACAAAAAACAAAGTCATTTTAATTATAAAATCAGCCATTCCTATTTGAATGGATGCACTTAGGCTTCCGGTAAATCCTAGCGCGATAGAGAAGGTAGCCAGTGTTGCCAATCCCCTATAAGTTAACCCCTTTACAAGGCTTCTTCGTTTAGACTCTTTCATAACCAGTTGTTAGTCCTGAAGTTAAAACATGCAACTCCTTTACTTTTTTAGAAAAATTTCCTTTAAGACTTTTTCTTATCGCATGGAGGTGATTAAGTGTTTCTGGCAATTCATCGGGCAGTACTTCTTCTAGCACTTCTCTAAAACGTTTGGCAAATGTTGGTGATTTTCCATTGGTTGAAATGGCTAGTTTTAGGTCTCCTTTTGTTATAATGGCCCCTAAGTAAAAGTCACATAGTTCTGGTGTGTCAGCTACATTTATGAGTATCCTCTTTTGCTTTGCATTTCGCCAAATAACTTTGTTCAGGTCGGTGTTATTAGTTGCGGCTATAATAATATTGTGGGAACTAATAACTTCTTCACTATACTCGCGAAGAATAATCCTACTATGCTGATGCTTAGCCACTATATCAATAACTTTATTGGAAACCTTAGGTGCGATTATGGTTACCGTTGCTTGAGGGCTGCTTTTTAAAAGAAAATGCAACTTTTCCTCTGCTACATTACCTCCACCAATAATCAAAATTTTTAATTGACTTGGTTTAAGAAATATTGGAAATAGTGGGTTTGTATAATTAGTGTTTTTCATAATTCGTTTGTCGTAAGTTTTGTTCAATGGTTTTATACAAATAATCGTGATGCTGATTTACAACATCACCTATAATAATAATGGCAGGTGTTCCAATTTTTTTTGTTAGCACCTCTTCTTCTATATTTTTAATGGTTCCTAGCGCTATTTTTTCATTTGGTAGTGATCCATTTTGGATTAGTGCAATGGGCTGACTTTCCCTACCTAAAGATTTATAAATACTGATAATTTCCGATAACTTGTTTCTACCCATTAGCACCACCACTGTAGCTGTAGATTGCGCTGCTAACGAAATATCGGATGACAAGACACCAGATTTAGTGGTGCCTGTTACCACCCAAAAACTTTCGTTTATGCCTCGAGTAGTAAGTGAAATACCCTGCAACGCAGGCAAAGAAGTAGCACTTGTAAGCCCTGGAACAATTTTACTTTTTACCCCATAAGAATGGGCATACTCAATTTCTTCTTTTCCTCTACCAAAAATAAAAGGATCGCCTCCTTTTAACCGGACTACATTTCCATACTTTTTGGCATATGTTACAATTAATTTATTTATTTCATCTTGTGTATAACTGTGAAAACTGGCTCGCTTACCTACCAATATTTTAATGCTGTCCTTAGGCGCATGATTTAATAAATCAGGGTGGACAAGTGCATCATACAAAACCACTTTAGCAACCGCAAGTGCCTTTACTGCTTTAACTGTAATCAATTCCGGGTCACCCGGACCTGCACCAATCACAGTTAATAATGGGTTTATGTTTTTATTAATTGCTGTTCCCATCTTCCAATTGTTTATTTCTTAGTTTAACAATAGTCTTATACACCTTTTGTGCATTTTTCAAATAGTCATTGGCAAATTCAGGTGTAGGTTCGTTCTGGTTAATTTTAAGGATAAGTTCCTTAAAACTACTGTCTAATTTTATTTTACGAGTAGCAACAAAATGCTCATCAAAAAGCTTAATAATAATTTTTTGGGTATTTGTTTTAATCTGTTCACCAGTAAGCAATGCCTTGGCACCATTTATTAAAGCAGAATAACTGTGGTAAATAGAGTCGGCATAAGCCAACAGTTCCGAGGCTTCCTTGGCTTTACCAAGTTTTTCTTCTCCCTCTAACAAAAGAGTCGAGACCAAATCGATGGTTACCCCTGCACACTCACCTACACCAATGGCCGTTTCAAATTGTGCAGTATGACCCCAGTCAATAAACTCATCGGCTGTAAGCTGTTCCGTATTAGCTATTGATTTTAAAAGCTTGTAAAAGTAATTTTTACCTTGTCGATCGTAATATGTATTAAAAAGTTCATCCTTTGATTTATTTAATTTATAATCATCTAACACAGTTGATAAAGCCAAAGGCCCCCTTTTGCTAGGAATCTTAATAACTTTATCTGCAATTCTTCCGGTACCATTGCCTACCACACCACCACCCAACAACACTTGCAATGCTGGTGCAACAAGTTTGTTAGATTTTAGTGTACTGCCATGAAACCCAATATTGGCTAATGCATGCTGACCACAAGAGTTCATACAGCCACTTATCTTTATCTTTATATCATTATTATAAATAAAATCAGGGTATTGGGTATTAATAACCTGCTCCAGCTCTTTTGTAATTCCTGTACTATTCGAAATACCAAGATTACAAGTATCTGTACCTGGGCAAGCAGTTATATCTGCTGTACTTTCTGCCCCAGGGTCTGCCAATCCTAACGTGCCAAGTTGGGTAAACAAATATTCCAAATGTTCTTCTCGAACAAATTTTAAAACTATACCTTGCCCAATGGTTAATCGTATATCATCAGCTGCATAACCATCTACTATATCTGCTAATTGACGGGCAATTGTAGTAGTAAAATCACCGGTTTGTAGCTTAATTTTTATAGCATAAAACCCTTCTTGCTTTTGACTAACAACATTAGAATCTTTCCACCTGTTAAACTTGCCAATTGCAAGATTGCTTACTTCAGGAGCATTTGTAGGCACGCTGATTTCAGGTGTTGAAGCAACTGATATATCTATAGGATACTCCTTATTTTTTAACGCAATTCTTTCTTTATTAACCAACACCAAAAATTCTACTACCCCGATGGCTTTAACCAAAAATTTTAACCTTGCTTTATTTCTATTATTTCGCTCGCCTTCTCTATCAAAAATCCGAATCACGGCTTCTGTAAAAGGAATTATTTGCTCTTCCGGCAAAAAATCATACACTGTTTGAGCTAGAATTGGAGTAGAGCCCAATCCACCTGCTATTACTACCTTAAAGCCTCGCTGATCACTTCCTCCATTGTTTTTAATTTTAGGTATAAAGCCAAGATCATGAATAAATGTATAGGCGGTGTCTTTTTCGCTCGATGAGAATGCTATTTTAATTTTTCGACCCAAATCTTGACCAACCGGATTTCGGAGAAAGTACTCAAAAGCTGAATGTGCATAAGGTGTTACGTCAAATGGTTCATCAGAGTCTACACCTGCCAAGGCTGAAGCCGTGATATTTCGCACCGTGTTTCCACATGCCTCGCGAAGGGTAATTTTGTCTTTCTCCAACTCCTCCCATAACTGCGGGGTTCTGTCTAAACTTACGTAATGAATTTGTATGTCTTGGCGGGTAGTTACGTGTAGTCTACCTGTAGAATACTCATCAGCCACATCAGAGATTCTACGAAGCTGCCTGGTTGTAAGTTTGCCATAAGGGATTTTAATCCGAATCATTTGTACACCAGGTTGGCGTTGGCCATACACCCCTCTAGCTAACCTAAGGCTGCGGAAACTATCGTCATCAATTTCACCTTGCCTGTACTGCTTGATTTTTTTATCCAGTTCAATAATGTCTTTTTCTACTACTGGGTTTTCAAGTTCTGTTCTAAAGCTTTCCATTTAATTTTAAAAATTTTGTAGGTTTTCATTCGTTTTTGGTTATAAAAAAAGCCTTCCGTTTTTGGGAAGGCTTTTCACTTTAATGTTATCTTTTTTAAGTTTTACAACAACATTTTATCATAGCTTCCCCGTTGGTATTTACACAACACATCATCATACCACACATCATATGCTTAGTTTGAACCAATCCTGTTACTAATTTTATTTTCATATCTATTTGTATAAAAAAAGCCTCTCGATATGGAGAGGCTTTTTAATATTTTATGTAGTAATATTTTTAAACCCTATCCACAGTTGTCCTGCACATCATCCTACAGATGTTCATTATTTTTTCGCTATGAATACAGTTATTTTTCATTTTCGTGTGGCAAGAGTACTACATTTATTTTAAAAGCCAAATCCATTTAGCCTTTTTATGTGATATTAATCACATGATTTCTATTTGCTCACAATCTGGTAGCAAGATTGATTTCTTCACCCTGTGAAGAGCTATATGTTAAGTAAATTGCCTTTCTATTATTTGATAAGATTATAATTTATTTTTGACTTATGAACATTGAAGATTATAGGCTGTATTGCCTTTCAAAAAAGGGAGCGGACGAGTCAATTCCATTTCCTAAATTGCCCGATGTGCTGGTGTTTAAGGTAATGGGGAAAATGTTTACAGCTACTGACATCAACACTTTTGCAAGTTTTAGCATTAAATGTGTTCCAGAAACGATTGAGGAATTAAGGGCTAAACACTCAGCACTACAAGTTCCTTCTTATTTCAGCAAAAGACATTGGAGCAACGTTGTGTTAGACGGCTCCATTTCAGACAACTTGCTTTATGAATGGCTAGATATTTCGTATAATTTAGTAGTGGCTAAACTAACTAAAAAGCAACAACTTGAGTTAAAACTACCCAATTAAACGCTTGAAAGATTAACTTTTACTCACACCCAAAATTTATAAAATTTTGAAAAACGAACCAAATCAACCCATTAATGCCGATTACCAACCAGGACAAAGATTATATTGGACAGGCCAAAAGTCGAACCCAGATATTAGTAATCAATACTGGCACCAAGAAATTGAACTGCTTGATTTAGTTAACCTCGTAAACGAGCCAGCCATTGATATTGCGCTAATTGGTTATGTATGTGATGAAGGGGTTCGTAAAAACTTAGGACGAGTAGGCACCAAAGAAGGGCCACGAGTTATCCGAGAAAGGCTAGCAAAGTTACCTATCCATTTCGAAACAAAACGAGTAGCTGATGTAGGCGATGTAATTTGCATTGACGAAGATATGGAAAGCAGCCAGCAAGCATTTTCAAATTCTATAAACACATTAATATCTAACAAAATATTGCCGATTGCCTTAGGAGGTGGACACGATATGGCTTTCGGCCATTTTATGGGAATCAAAACCAGCTTAAAAGATAATCCTAAAAACAAGGTCGGCATTATAAATTTTGATGCCCATTTTGATTTGCGACCAGTGGAGCAAAAAGGAAATTCCGGAACACCTTTCAACCAAATAATAACAGAGCTTAGCAAAGAAGGTGAGAGTGTTGACTATTTTGCCATAGGCATTCAAAGGCAATCGAACACCAAAGAGCTTTTTAGCATTGCAAAAAAAGAGAAAGTAGATTATGCAATTAATTACGATTGTGAGTCTTCTAGTACTGAACTCGAAGGTTTAAAACCTGAGTTCGGGATAAGGAATGCTGTCAGCTTTAATCGAAACTTTCATAAACAACTTAGATTTTTGTAGGACTAACGGGTTAATTCAAGAAAATATAAGGAGGTTTAGGGAAGTTTGGTTAAAGC
>JAKISE010000071.1 GCA_021648745.1 Cyclobacteriaceae bacterium | reverse complement strand
TTGGAATGGCAACTTTTTGTGCGGCAGTCATTCGGGGTACCAGGACCCCTTGCGTAGTTGAGCTTACATCGAGTACAGCAGAAGCATCTGGGGCTGCCCCACCGGTATTAATAGCTACGCCATTTTGTGCTTGTACTTGTTGCAGTATGCAAATGCTAATGAGGG
This sequence comes from Cyclobacteriaceae bacterium, assembly GCA_021648745.1. Lineage (GTDB taxonomy): Bacteria > Bacteroidota > Bacteroidia > Cytophagales > Cyclobacteriaceae > JAKISE01. Next base: position 17,464 of record JAKISE010000071.1, on the reverse strand, counting down.
TTATAATGGTTAATCTTTTCATCTGAAAATTGAAATTTAATGGCAAAGGCACATTTGTATGCTTTGTTTTATAAAGATTAAAACAAAAATAAGAAACTCAACGTAATCTATGGAGTAAAATATTGTTTAATTTTTTCGACTCCCTTAATACCCCTAAGTAGTAAGAGTAGTAGAAATAGGTATTTAATTGCGCATAATCTTATACAATTTAAACACAATATTTAGAACACTAACGCTCGTTAGGCTCTAAACTTGATATTGAAAGAAAATAATTGTTAAATAATTGATAAGTAGCTATTTACAAAACACTTATCGGTTAAAAAACTGATAAAAGTCAGTAAAATTTAATGCAAAACTCATAAATGAATTAAAATAAGAGTTATTTGCATAGTGTTATAACAATAATGATTAAACAATAAGTAAACAATAAAGATTATGAACAAGTCGCTAAAAATTATTCTATTAGGTATTGGGTTTTTCAGTATGACGAACTTGGTACAAGCTCAAACTGCTTGGGTAGCACCTGCGGATGCAGATCAGTTAACAAACCCATTTGCAAATAATGAAGATGCAATAAAAAAGGGAAAGAAATTGTATGCTCAAAACTGCACTATTTGCCATGGTGATAAAGGTAAAGGTGATGGTATGGCCGGAGCTGCCTTAAAGCCGAAAGCAGCTGATTTCACCACAGCAAGCATTAAAGCAGAATCTGATGGTGCCATGTTTTGGAAAATGTCTGAAGGACGTTCTCCAATGGCAGCTTACAAAGGGATGTTGAGTGAAGAGCAGCGTTGGCAACTGGTATCATACATTAGAACTTTGCAAAAATAAATAGACGTACAAATGAAAAAAATATTAATCACAACACTAGTTCTCGTACTAGTGATAACTTATTCGTATGCTCAGGATACCCCTGCACCTGAGCCTTTTACGCCAAGTAAAACGCAGTTTATGGTACGTGGTTACGCGCACGCTGGTTTAAATTATAAAAAAACAGGGGACGAAGTAGAGTCAACTTTTGTGGGTACCACATTTAACCCATTATTTATTTTTAAACATGGCGATCGTTTATTATTTGAATCAGAATTGGCATTTTCTTTTGAAGACGGGCAATTGGACATCGGGTTTGAATATGCAAATATGTCATATCTAATTAATGATTATATGACTATACGTATGGGTAAAATGCTATTACCATTTGGTACTTTCATTGAAAGGTTACACCCTTCTTGGGTTAATAAGTTTGCTAATGCACCACTAGGGTTTGGCCATGGAGGAATTGCTCCCGCATCCGGTATTGGTGTTGAAATGCGAGGAGCTATACCAGTAGGAAGTATGAAGATATTGTATTCAGTTTATGCAACCAATGGTCCTGTTTTAAATACAGGTATGGATGCTGAAGGCAATTTTGATGAACCTGATGAAGCAGGGCAGTTGATGTTTAATAATTTTGAAGACAATAACAACAAAAAAGGGTATGGTGGTCGACTGGGCATACTACCTTTTGCAAATTCTTCAGTAGAAATTGGTGGATCTATTTATGGTGGTGCGGTAGGAGATCGAGGTTCGTCTTATGGCAACATAGGAGCTATGCTTTATGCAGTGGATTTCTCTTTTGTACGTCAGGTAAGTGCTGTAAGAGGTATTGTGGATGTTAAAGCGCAATACAACCTTAGTAACGTAGATCAAGCCACTTATATTGAGCCAGCAGATGATCCACTTGACCCAGATGAAGCTTATACCTTTGAAAATAGCAGTAATGCTTATTTTGCCCAGGCAAGCTACCGGCCTACAATGGCTGGAAACGATGTGATGAAAAACTTTGAAGTGGCCTATCGTTACTCTGCATTTAATGCGCCAGAAGGAGCAGAATGGGAGCAGCAATCAACACAATGGTCGGTAGCATTAAACTACTATATGAACTGGCGTACACTATTTAAACTTAGCTACCAAAGCACTAGCCAAGTAGGTGGGCATGGTGTTCCAGAAGGAGAAACTGTTCAAACTGATGGAATATTTGTTCACTGGGCGTTAGGCTTTTAACTTAAAATTTTATTGTTATGAAAAATATAAAAACATTATTTGTCTTTTTGCTGCCACTAGCTGTGGGCTTAATTTTAGCTTCAAGCTGCGCATCATCAAAAATTACTATGAAATCTGGAGCTCAATTATGGGGCGAAAACTGTGTGAGATGCCATGCTACTCCGTCTCCGTCTGCTTATAATGATATTGATTGGGAAACCATTGGTTTACATATGCGCATAAGAGCCAATTTAACTGCTGAGGAAACAAATAAGATTGTCGAATTTCTTCAGTCAGCAAATTAATTCAAAGCTGATGAAAATCATAGATCGGTATAATTACCGTCACATGAAATAATAGAAAAACTGTTCTCCTTTGTAGAGAACATTTTTTTTATGACCTGTTTAGAACAGCATTTTTTTAAATAAATAGAAACAATAAAATTATGAAAACGATTAACAATTTTTTAATAGCTGGTTTTGTTCTATTTGCTTTTGCATGTAATACTAGTATGGATGATATGCTTTCAAGCACAGATATTGCCGCTTTACAAGCAATGGAAGCTTCCTACGCTGGAGCAGTTGAGGCTAATAATACATTGGCTACTTATGTGGAAACTACAGGTATAACCAATGACCAAACTTGTTTTGGGTATGATTCAAGTTTTCATCAAAACGATTCAACTTTTGAAGCGGGCCATATGATGTATAGCCATAATAATAGTGGTGATGACCACAACAGCAATAGTTGGAGCATGGGTAGTGGAATGAATGGCTCAAGTGGGGGTATGATGGGAGGCAATCATTCAGGTGGTGGATTTAATTCTCAAAACTGTAGTCAAAGCAACCTTGAGTTAATGGACTCATTAATGCTTGCGCATGAGCAGTACCACCCAGAAGATTAATTAATATATTATTGTAATTATAAAGAGGTATGGTTTCGAAAGCCTTCGAAACCGTACCTCTTTATTTATATTTGGAGACCGTAACTGATAAGTTAAGTCGGTATTTCATAAATTATTTTCTTAACTTCATTAACAATTAGTTTTTAAAACTCGTTACTATTGCATCGTAAATGTTGAAAAAGTTACTTTCTATATCGCTTGCAGTATTATTGATGGTTTCAACCATTGGTATTACGGTGCATAAGCATTATTGTGAAAATGAACTAGTGGCAACTTCTATTCTTCCTCATGGAGGAGAAGATGCTTGCGGCCCGGAAATGCCAATGGAAGAGGGTGCATGCTCTGATGAACATCAGCATTATGATGTAGATAGCCCAATCGTTTCTTTAGTGCTTAATTTTGAATTGACTCCATCTTTTGATTGGGTTGCTACTTCCTTTTATACCCTTGTATGGAATCAATTAGAAAAAAACCTCACTCCTAAATTTTATGCGGATGCCAATCCGCCCCCTCCTGAACCTAATATTTACACCAAGGTTCAGTCTTTTCTCCTTTAGGTTTTACTTATGATTATTAGGTCGTTAAATGACCGACTAGAATATTTATGTAAATTAATATTTTGGAATAAATTTATCTAAAAATCATAATTATAAAATTTAAAGGATATGAAAACCTTATTAATAACACTAGGAACCGTAGTTGCCTTATTTGCTGGTAGCACATTGTTTACAAGCTGCGGAGGAAACACCTCAACAGAAGCTGACTCTACTGAGAAACACGAAATGGCTCCTGCTATTTTTTCTTGCTCTATGCACCCAGAAATAACTGGCAAGGAAGGTGACAAATGTTCTAAATGTGGAATGGCTCTTACAGCATCTAATGGGGAGGACCACGAAATGAGCAATATGGACATTTCTGCCAAAGCAAAATGCCCAATGCACCCAGAAGAAATGGGTAAAGAAGGTGATAAATGCTCCAAATGCGGAATGGCATTAGTGTTTAACGACTCTGACAAACACACTCACAAAGACTAATTTAATAAATAACTCAGGTTAGAGGTGATTCGTCTCTTTTAGGGAGAAGTCTACCCTTATTGCTTTGAACATTTTATAACATTAAATTATAGTAAACTATGTTAAATAAACTTATTCGATTTTTTCTCGAAAATAAGTTGGTAACCGTATTATTCCTGCTAATTTTTGTTGGCTGGGGAATGATTTCTGCTCCATTTAATTGGAACATTAGTTGGTTACCACGCGATCCTGTACCTGTAGATGCCATTCCTGATATTGGTGAAAACCAGCAAATTGTTTTTGCCGAATGGATGGGACGATCACCTCAAGATATAGAGGATCAAATTACGTATCCGCTTACTACAGCTTTATTAGGGATTCCTGGAGTAAAAACCATTCGTAGTAATTCCATTTTTGGCCTATCTAGTATCTACATCATTTTTGATGAGGATATAGAGTTTTATTGGGGTCGAACTCGGATTTTAGAAAAACTAAGTTCGTTGCCCTCGGGTACTCTTCCTGCAGAGGTACAGCCGGCATTAGGCCCAGATGCAACAGCACTAGGGCAAATATTTTGGTACACATTAGAAGGTAGAAATCCTGAAACGGGTGAACCAAACGGTGGATGGGATCCGCAAGAGTTACGGACTATCCAAGATTATTATGTGGGTTATGGCTTATTAGCTGCCAAAGGCGTATCAGAGGTAGCCGCCATTGGGGGTTTTGTAAAAGAATATCAAGTAGACATTGACCCCAATGCTATGCGTGAAAATGGTGTGACAGTAGCTCAAATAATGAATGCTGTTAAAAAGAGTAACCTCGATATTGGGGCTCGAACCATTGAATTTAACCGAGTAGAGTATTTAGTGAGGGGGCTAGGCTACATAAAAAGCTTAGAAGATTTAGAAGAGGCTGTTGTTACAGTTCGTGGTAGTACACCTGTACGCATAAAAGATGTGGCCGTTGTAAACTTTGGTCCCGCTACCCGAAGAGGTGGCTTAGATAAAGAGGGTTCTGAAGCAACGGGAGCAGTAGTTGTTTCTCGTTATGGGGCAAACCCTTTGGAGGTAATTGATAATGTAAAGGAAAAAATCAAGCTGCTAGCTCCTGGTCTGCCTTCAAAAACATTAGCTGATGGCACCGTTTCTAAAGTAACGATTGTTCCTTTCTACGATCGTTCAGGCTTAATTAAAGAAACATTAGGCACCCTAGAATTCGCACTTGAGCACGAAATACTTATTAGTATTTTGGTGGTATTAGTGCTGGTGATGAATATTAGAGCATCCATTATAATTTCAAGCTTGGTGCCAATAGCGGTATTAATGACCTTTATTTTAATGCGTCATTTTGGAGTAGATGCCAACGTAGTGGCCTTATCTGGTATTGCCATTGCCATAGGGGTGATGATTGATGTGGGTATCGTGTTTACAGAAAACATTGTACGACACTTAGAGATGCCTGAAAATGAAGGCGTAAAAGGAAAAGCATTATTAGAAGTTATTTACGTGGCTTCGATAGAGGTTGGTTCTGCAATTATGACTGCTTTGGCTACTACCATTGTAAGTTTCTTACCCGTATTTGCCATGCAAGCTTCAGAAGGCAAACTGTTTAGACCTTTGGCTTTTACAAAAACATTTGCTCTTATGTCTTCCTTGGTTCTTGGGTTAATTCTGATACCAACCATTGCACATTGGGTTTTTTCCGTTCGGTTTGATGGCAAACGTGTAAAAAGAATTTGGAATATTGCCATTATAATTATTGGTGCAGGTTTATTAATAACCTATGGTAGCTGGGTAGCTATTGTATTGGTATTGATTGGTGCAAATAATTTATCTGAAGACTTCTTACCAGAAGACAAGAAAAAATATACAAACTTTATAAATACAGCATTAATTATAATTACAGTACTAGTTTTCTTGACAAAAGGGTGGATGCCCTTAGGTGCTCAAAACAGCCTTTTAGTAAACTTCTTATTTGTAGGAGTTGTGGTTGCTTCAGTTTTAGGTGTATTAATGACCATTGTTCATTTTTATACAGATGTGCTTAAATGGGCATTAGCAAATAAATGGACATTCTTGTCTATACCCTTATCTGTGTTACTATTTGGGGTATTAGCTTGGCAAGGGCTGAATAACACCTTTGGGTTTGTTGCGGATGGAGCTGAAAAAGTAGGATGGGAGCTTCGGCAAACTAAAGGGTGGCAATCACTATCTAAAAAATTCCCTGGTTTTGGTAAGGAATTTATGCCTAACCTAGACGAAGGTTCTTATCTATTAATGCCTACCACTATGGCTCACTCTGGTGTGGAAGAGAACACCGATGTAATTGAAAAAGTGGATCGATATGTAGCTTCTATTCCCGAAGTAAGTTCGGTCGTAGGTAAATGGGGCCGGGTAAATTCGGCACTTGATCCTGCACCTATTTCTATGTTTGAAAACACCATTGATTATGTGCCAGAGTATAAGGTAGATGAAGATGGTAGAAGGATGCGTTTTAAGGTAGATGATGAAGGTAATTATATGCTTATAGATGGGTCTACCTATAATGTAGAACGTGATGGTTTTCGTAAGATTAAGCACGAACAATTGCAGCATGATGAAGATGGAGAGTATTTCAGACAATGGAGGCCTGAGATTAAGAATCCAAATGATATTTGGAATGAGATTGTGAAGGCAACCAAAGTGCCTGGAATGACATCTGCACCAAAATTACAACCTATTCAAACACGTTTAATTATGCTTTCAACAGGTATGAGAGCACCAATTGGTATTAAAGTATACGGGCCTGATTTGGTAACTATTGAAAAGGTTGGTCTTGCTCTGGAAAAAATTCTTCAAGAAGTACCAAGTGTAAACTCTGCTTCGGTGTTTGCAGATAGAATTGTTGGCAAACCTTATATGGAGTTTGATATCGACCGCAAAGCCATTGCACGATACGGCTTAACAGTGGAGGATTTTCAAATGGCCATTGGCGTTGCTATTGGAGGTAACAAATTAACAAGTACCGTTGAAGGTCGTGAGCGTTTCCCCGTACGAGTTCGCTATGCACGTGAATTTAGAGATAACCCTGAAGATGTAAAAAGAGTACTTATTCCAACCCCAACTGGCGTTCAGGTACCCTTAGAAGAACTTGCGGAAGTTACGTTTAGAAGAGGACCTCAGCAGATTAAAAGTGAGGATACATTTTTAGTTGGGTATGTAATATTTGATAAAGTAGATGATGTAGCAGAAGTAGATGCGGTAGAAGAAACACAGCGTTTTATCGATGCAAAAATTGCCTCCGGAGAGTTAGTTATTCCAGCAGGAGTAAATTATAAATTTACAGGTAATTACGAAAGTCAAATTCGTGCCACAAAGCGATTGGCTATTGTTGTTCCAATTTCATTATTGGTAATCTTCTTGATTTTATATTTCCAGTTTGGAAATGTACAAACTACTTCAATGGTATTCTCAGGCATATTTGTGGCTTTTGCAGGTGGTTTTATAATGCTGTGGCTTTACGGCCAAGGTTGGTTTATGAACTTTGGAGTAGCGGGTATCGAAATGCGAGACCTGTTTCAAATGCAAACCATTAATTTAAGTGTGGCTGTTTGGGTTGGATTTATTGCCTTGTTTGGTATTGCTACCGATGATGGTGTAATTATGGGTACTTACATTAAACAAGTGTTTGAGGAAGAAAAACCTACTACTAAAGAAGGTATTCGAACTGCAATACTGCATGCAGGTAGCAAGCGAGTTCGCCCTGCTATGATGACAGCGGCAGTGGCCGTAATTGCACTTATTCCGGTGCTAACATCTACAGGTAAAGGGTCAGACATTATGGTGCCTATGGCAATACCTTCATTTGGTGGTATGCTTATCCAGGTTATGACAATGTTTGTTGTACCAGTACTTTATAGTATGTGGAAAGAAAATGAGTTAGCGAAAGCGAAGAAATTGGAAAGCTAATTATGAAATTATTAATTAATAAAATAAGTCACCCTGAACTAGGTTCAGGGTCTAAGAGATTCCGAAACACCGTGCCTGCCGGCAGGCTGGAGTTCGGAATGACGATTATAGTACTTGGCTTTGTGCTTGGGTTTTCAGGCCTTCAGGCCCAAACTCAACTGCAAGTGTATCAAGATACAGCCGCTTTAAACAATCCAAGTATTCAATCGCTGTACAGACAATATGAGATGGTAAAGCAAAAAGCTCCCCAGATTGGGACTCTACCTGACTTAACGTTCGGTGCTGGATATTTCATTAGCCCTGTGGAAACAAGGGTTGGTCCTCAACAAGTAACACTGGGTGTTTCTCAATCCTTTCCTTGGTTTGGCCAATTGGATGCTCAAGAAAAAGCGGTAATTGAGAGAGCCAATGTAGTATTAGAGATGTTTAACAGTGAGCGATCTAAAATTAATTTTAATGTATCTACTACTTATTATAATTTGTATGTACTACGAGCGGCTGTTCGTATTACCGAAGATAACATCCTTCTATTAAATACAATGAAAGATTTGGCTAATGTCAAATTTGAGTCGGGTAAAGCATCTATGGTTGATGTGCTTCGTATTGAAATGGAATTGGGAGAATTGGAGAACCAACTCAGTTATTTACAAGATAGCGAGCGACCATTGATAGCACAGTTTGAGCAATTACTTAATGCCGAGTTAACCGAAGAAATTACTTTTCCTGAAGTTCTTTGGAGCGAAGAATTATCTATAAGCAGAGAACTGATTAAAGATTCCGTTCAAACGGTAAATCCATCTATCCTTAGTTTACAACACGAAATTCTATCATTTGATCAAGAGGTAATAGCCGCTAAAAAAATTGGCGCACCTTCGTTTACAGTTGGCTTAAATTATACGTTTGTTGGTGATAGAGCTGGGTATACTGGTGATGACAATGGGCGAGATGTTATTCTGCCAACTATTGGGGTTAAAATTCCTTTGTATCGAAAAAAGTACGATGCGCTTATAAAAGAAAAGGAGATAGCCAAACAGGCGGTAGACTTGAAGAAAGAAAACCTTACAAATGAGTTAAAAACGAGTTTGGCGAATGGTTTTCGTGATTATGATGATGCGGTTCGCAGAGTTGACCTATACATAGAGTTAACGAAATACGCCCGACAAGCACTTGATATTTTAATGGCAGAGTATACATCTGCAGAAGCCAACTTTGAAGAAGTAATTCGAATGGATCGTAAACTATTGAAATATGAGCTAGAGCTTGAAAAGGCAAGGGCTGAGCAAAATACAACAGTTGCATATATTAACTATTTAATGGGAAAGTAAAGAGAGTTGGAAGTTCGAAGTAAAGAGTTCGAAGTTCATATTTAACGAATAAACATCACTTCTTAATATTTAGGGAAAGGGTTAAAATATAAAAATCATGAATAAATTAACAAAATTAATATCAGAAAAGCCTTTAGTGGTTATAGGTGCTACCTTAATAGTAGGCCTAATTCTGGGATGGGCATTTTTTGGCGGAAGCGGAAACACTGAAGTGGTAGAAGCAACTACCGAAGAACACGCTCATGAAGCAGGCACCTTATGGACTTGCTCAATGCACCCTCAAATAAAGATGGAGGAGCCAGGAAGCTGCCCAATTTGTGGAATGGAGCTAATTCCTATAGATGATAAAGTGGATGATAGTGGGATTGATCCGGATGCTGTTGTGCTATCTGCCTCAGCTATGAGAATTGCAGAAGTTGAAACAACAGTAATTAAGAAGAGTGCTCCATTTAAAGAAGTGGTTTTGCCAGGTATGGTAAAGGCAGATGAAAGAAGGATTAATGAACTTACGGCTCATTTTCCGGGTAGAATTGAAAAGTTATATGTGAATTTTACAGGTCAAAAAGTGAAAAAAGGGCAAACCTTGGCTACCATATTCTCTCCAGAGTTGGTTACCGCACAAAAAGAACTGTTTGAAACCATTAAATACAAGGATTCTAATCCACAGTTTCATATAGCTGCAAGAAATAAATTGAAACTTTGGTTATTTACGGATAAACAAATTGATGACATTGAAGAGTCGGGTGAAGTTCAGTTTTACTTCAAAATTCTTTCTCCAGCTACTGGCACAGTTACCAAGCGAAATATATCACAAGGAGATCATGTAAAGGAGGGCATGTCAATGTTTCAAATCATTGATTTACGTCATTTATGGGTAGAGTTTGATGCCTACGAAAGTGATATTCCTTGGATTAAAATGGGATCTAAAGTTAACATTACACTTAAGTCTATTCCTGGCAAAGTGTTTAAAAGTAAAATTACTTTTATCGATCCCGTATTAAATGGAAACACCAGAACTACTATAATTAGAACAGAGTTAGATAATAAGGATGGGAAATAAAGACCTGGGATGTTTGCGCAAGCCTCTATCCAATCAATGTTGACCGATAAGGGAGACGTATTAATGGTTCCTAAATCGGCCGTATTATGGACTGGCAAAAAAGCAGTAGTATACATTAAAGAAGATCATGGTGAAACCTACGCATTTCATTATAGAGAAATTACATTGGGTGAAAACACTGGTACGCAATATGTTGTAGCTGATGGGTTAATGGAAGGCGAATCGGTAGTAACTAATGGAGCCTTTAAAATTGATGCAGCTGCTCAGCTAAAGGGTAGCCCAAGTATGATGAACCCGAGTGGAGGTGAGCAGTCGTTAGGCGGGCATGCTGGCATGGATATGGGTGGCGATGGAGACAAAAAAGAAGGGAAGGCAGTGAAGAAAGACTCTCCTGAAAAACAATCTTCAACTGAAGTTGATGCTAAGTTTAAAACTCAATTTTCTGCCGTTGTTACTTCTTACCTAGCTTTAAAAGATGCTTTCGTAGATACCAATGTAAAAGATGCAGTAACAAAGTCTAAAGCTGTAAAAGCACAAATGGCAAAAGTAGACATGGGTTTATTAAAAGGAGATGCTCACTTAATGTGGATGGATATGATGAAACCAATTAATAGCAATCTGGATAAAATTATTTCTTTATCAGATGTCGAAGCCCAACGCTTGGCTTTTGCTGATTTAAGTGATGGTGTTTATAACACGGTTAAAATGTTTAACATAACTGGTCTTAACATCTACTACCAGTTTTGTCCTATGGCAAATAATGGTAAGGGGGCTAACTGGTTAAGTTTAGATGCTGACATTAAAAATCCTTATTACGGAGAAGCAATGCTTACCTGCGGAGAAACGAAAGAAACATTAAAATAATATTGACCACGTCATCCTGAACTTGTTTCAGGATCTAAACTATGGAGTTCTTGAGCTCTTGAATAGAGTTCAGAATGACTATTAATTAAGTAGTAATAATAATTTAAACATATAAAAGATGAAAAATTTAATAGCAGTAGTGATAACAGTTATGGTTTTCCCCATAGCACTAATGGCACAAGACCACCCTCATGGAAATATGGATCACGGTGACAGTAATACAGCCCATAATGAAGGAGAAGTCAAACGCTATGAAGTAAGTGCCGATTTTCAAGAGCAATTAAATGCTGTTTACCAGGCAAATCTAGAGCTTAGCAATGCATTTGTTGCAGGTGAAGCTGATGTAGCAAAATCGAAAGCAGCTACTATGAGCAGCAGCATGAAAAATGTAGACATGAGCCTGCTTAAAGGAGATGCGCATATGGTTTGGATGGCCTATATAAAACCAATTAATGAAGGCCTAAAGGTAATTGGTAACGCTTCTGATATTGCTGCACAACGGAAAGCATATGCTGGTGTTTCTGAAGGGTTGTTTAAGTCTGTTAAGGCATTTGGTGTAGGCGAAACGGTTTATTACCAACACTGCCCAATGGCAAAAGCTAGTTGGTTAAGCAATAGCGAAGATATTAATAACCCCTATTATGGAAGCATGATGCTTACCTGTGGGTCAACTAAAGAAGTATTAAACTAATTATTAACAAAAATCTGGGAGAGAGCCCTATATGTTAGGGCAATGAATACAAATCCTCTCCTCAGGTTCTAAATTTCAAAAAGATGAAGACTATAAAATCAATATTAATCGTTTTTGCACTTGGAGTAATCCATGTGTCTTGCCAAAGCTCAGAAAATACTTCTAGCCAAGAAGCTGTTTCTTCAGAAGCTGTCGCCACTCAGGTGCCTCACAATTCACCTCCAGCGGTAGAGGCTTCTAGTGTAGATGTTAGATTATCGAACGAGCTAGTTTGCATGGTAAATGATGCCTTTATGGGCAGAAAGCAATACCCTGTACCAGTAGGAAACAAAATTTATTATGGATGTTGTGAAAACTGCGTGGATAAATTGCAGAATTCTGATAAATACAGATATGGAATTGATCCGCTTACCAATGAAAAAGTAGATAAGGTGGAAGCCTATATAGTTCTGGCATCTGAGGAAACTGGAGCCGTTTATTATTTTGCTAATGAAGAGAACTATAAGGAGTTTAAAAGCAAAAGTTAGAAATTATCAGTTACACTAAAGTCTATTACAAATGAAAACTAAATTTATATATCTGATATGGCATACACTCTTTATGATAGGCTTTAGTTCCACTTTAGTCGTTGCCCAAAACAGCAACGCTGAACCAACTATTACATTAAGTGGTAAAGTAAACTGTGTACACCCAATAAACGGAACACTTTCGCTGGTGATTGTGTTTAACAAAAGTCAGGGTTATGGAGCTGTAAGTAAACAAGATGGGTCATTTACAATTGAAATGAGTAAAACTGATACCATCGTATTTTCTACAGCCGAACACCAAGATTATATTTACAGCTTAAGTGAACAGGAGGATTTTGAAGACCGTTCGATAGAAGTAGTTATGGTTACTGATGCTATTTGGTTAAAAACAGTTACAGTAATTGGTCAGAAGAGCCTAGAGCAATTTAAGCAGGAAATACTTAGCTTAGATGTGCCACAAGGAAATACTACTTTGGCTTTACCTGTAGTTAGCAAGTATGCCAAACAACTATCTACCGGAGACGGTGAAACTGATTTAGTTGGGCCACTTACTTATCTCCAGCATAAATTTAGTAAATACAATCGTATCAAAAATAAAGTAAATAGATAAAGGTTTAGTGAGAAGCACGAATGCCAACTATATAATGCTAACCTTACTGCTTACAGTTGTGAGATGTCCTGCTGTGCTTAGCCAAGAATTATATCAATTTAAAGGGGCAACAGTAGTGATAGAGCTGGATTATGGAGATTCGCTAATTCAATTCCAAAGCAGGCATTTGCATGTACTACTAGACAATGATAACGCTGAATTTGGGTCGAAGTTAGAGATTGGCACTCTCGTAAACACCAAAGATGGGTTCGAGGAAAGGCTAGATCTCGCAGCCGATAAAAACGAAGTAAGTTTGACAGGACGTTTTAATGTGGACCATATCGAAACAAGTAATCATGCAGCTTTGAATTTTGAATTTTCAGGGGTGCTTACTCAAAACGAAGTTTCTATTCCTATCTATGGGTCTGCTGAATTGCAACATATAGGTGGAGGTGGGTCTATTTCCTGTATGCTGGGCTATTCGTTTGAAATTGATGAAGAAACTTTGCGCATGAATAATGTGGGTTACCCGAATTTAAGAAAAGTAAAAGTGCAAGTAATGCAGACCATCCTTAATAGAAACAATAACTATTAGCTGCCATAAATGCACAATTATTGAAAAAGAAATATTATAATTAAATTTGAAGCACACTAGATTGATGTTATGATAAATTGGAGCAGTAAATATATGGCCCAGATTGCTATTTTCTTTTTTGCGGCTTTTGTAGGAGTATTTACTGCTAATGCTTTGTGTGATTTAGAAATAATGGAATATGCTCCTAATTTGGTGCATGAGCACAGCAACGAGTCTGGAAGTAACCATCATAACAATGAAAACAATCATCATCAACATTTTCCAAATTCATCCTCTGAAACCAACCAAGAAGATTCTTGTTGCGATAATATAGCAAGCCAATTAGAGGCTTCCTTATTTAGTAAAATAATTAAAAATACAGTTGTGGGTGCTAAGTACTTCTTATGTGGAAACATTAGTATTTCGAGTCAACTTGTTTCTTTTTACAAAACTGCCAACATTATATACCACGAATATGATACTCCCCCTCCACTAACCGGGGTTAATCTGAGGATACTTATTCAGTCGTTTCTTAATTGAGTTTCAATAGTTAATTGAGGTGGTATTTTGCTGCCTAAAGAAATTAAAAATATTTTTTAATTCTCTAATTACACTATTATGGAAACTCAACACTTATATATAAAAAACATGATGTGCCCGTCTTGCGAAATTGTCGTTCGGCAAACACTCAATGAACAAGGTATTAACCTCTTTTTTTTCGAAATGGGGCATGTAGAAATAGAAAAAATTAGTACGGGGCAGCATAAACGGCTTGAAGATAGATTTAAGGAAGTTGGTTTTGAGATGCTCTACGATAAAGATAAAAAAATTGTCGAGCAGGTTAAATGCTCGTGTAGAGAATACCTTGATAAGATTGAAAATCAATTAGTTATTACAAAATTGTCGGACTACTTATCGGTTAATGTAGGAAAAAATTATAGCTTCTTGAGTAAGTTATTCTCTTCTCTTGAAGACTCAACCATCGAAGCTTATTTTTTAAAGCAAAAGATAGAAAGAGTAAAACAATTATTGAGCTATAAAGAGAACTCTCTAAGCGAAATAGCCACAATGCTTAAGTATAGTAGTGTGCACTATCTATCATCGCAGTTCAAAAAAATTGAAGGCTGTACGGTCTCCAGTTTCATAGACAAGCGAAAATTAGCATAGAAATTTATTCGTAAAACTAAACAAAAAAATAATGGAATTATTACCCGAATGGGCACCAGGAATACACCCATTGATTATTCATTTTCCTGTTGCATTATTATCCCTCGCAGTTGTGTTAACAGTGCTTGCCTTATTTTATTATCGAGAATGGATAACCAAAGCCACATTAGGTTTATATACAGTAGGAACATTAAGTGCTTTAGCTTCTTACATTTCTGGTAGATCAGCTGCCGATAGTATTGGCCTTAATTTAAAAGCAGAGGTTGCCATTGGCACCCACTCAGATTGGGGGCTATACACCCTTGTCTATTTTGGAATTTTCACTGTCATTTATTATGGAGTTGTCTTTATGCTTAAAAAAGAAAGCATCGTTTTTAAACTAACTTTAGCTGCACTAGCACTGTTAGGCTTTTTTATATTAGGGCAAACGGCAGAACATGGTGGTCGCCTTGTATTTGAGTACGGCCTGGGGGTTCAAAAATAAAATTATATAATTACTAAAAACTAACAATTAAAATTAAACAATTATGAAACTAACGATTAAAAAAATCTCTTATGGATTCATCGCATTAACCTTTGTTTTTGCTGTTTCTTGTGGAGGATCTTCCAGTTCTGAAACTGAAGACCATGAGCATGCCGAAGGTATGGAACATAGTGAGGCTACAGACAACAACAATGAAGCAACTGAGCATAGTCATGATGAAGGTGGGAACGAAACTGAGGCACACGAACATGGTGATGCAACTGCTGAATCGGTGATGGGTGAAGCTTTTACTTGGATGGCGATGGAAGAATCTAAGGATATGCTAGCTTACAAAACTGATAATGTAATGATGATGAAGCATGGCGAAGACAATGTAATGATGTTTTCTCCCAAAGGAGGAAAGTCCTCTTGTATGTTTAACGGAAAACAAGGAAATGTTGGTGTTACTGCCACTATTAAACTAGATGGAAATGATGGAGAAGTGAAACTGATTCATCATAGTACTGACAAAGACAATTATGAGTTTGTTGCTTTAAATGGCAATATGATGAACCTAGGAAGAGTAGAAAACGGAGAAGAGAAAATTTTAGACTCCAAAGAATTTGAGTTGCCAACTGATTGGTTTACATTGACAGTTACTGCCGCAGGTTCTCATTTTAAAGGATATATAAATGATAAAATGATTACACATGGACACGCGGATGAAATGGCTGCAGGGTATGTTGGTTTATCTGCATCAGGAAATAGCATGTTATCTGTAAAAAAGGTAGAGGCAACTCCATTAGAAGCCGAACATTAATAATAATAGAAATTTAATCTTAATCTTAATAAATATAAAAATGAAAAATAAATTTATTGTCTATACATTAGCTAGCCTTACCACGATTTTTGTTTTATCGTGTGAGCAGCCTTCAACTAAAGAAAGTAATGTAATGAGGAGCATGAGCATGCCGAAGGAATGGAGCACAGTAAACCTACTGTTGATACTGTAGTAAACCCTAATCAAAAAGATGAAATAGGTAAAGTAAAAACAGTATTAAGAGCTTATAAGGCTGCATTAGAAAACTTAAATGTAGAAGGAACTGAAAAATACTTTACCTCTAATTCTGAGATTTTGGAAACAGGTAAGGTAGAAGGTACTTATCAAGATTACATTGCCCACCATATTGGGCCTGAGTTAGGTCATTTTAAATCGTTTACTTATAATAATTATAAAGTAAATGTAATTGTAGATGGAGATTATGCTTTTGGAACCGAAACTTATGTGTACGTTATAGTGTTAAAAGAAGGAGAAAGAGTAATTGAAAAACAAGGTGCTGCAACTTCGGTACTGCATAAAGAAGACGGTGTTTGGAAAATTATGAAAAGCCATAACTCCTCAAGAGATGTAAGAAAAGCAACACATTAAAAGGACTTCTATTAATAGAGGTGTCCTTAATTAGCTTTTGCTCTCTGTATTCAATTTTTGGTATATGTGCCAAAAAAGAAAGAAAGAAAGCAATTAATTTAAGTTTAGCCCGTTTGGTAGAAGTTACGGCTATTCAGGTTAAAACCACTCAACGGAGTGATATATTTAAGGGCACTTCTATTAATTGCTTATATCCTCTAGCTTTTTCTGAGCATTAAAGCAATTAACCCGTAAAATATTTTTACAACCTGAATGTATATCACTTATTATCATCACTATACAAAGAGAATTGGTAACTTCTCAATAGTTGCAGGTAGCTTACTAAATTGGAAATGCTAAACACCTTTTTTGGTGTTTAGGGGCGCATTCTAAAAGTAAAATCCAAAGACTACCTGCGGATATTGAGAAGTTAAGAGAATTGTGGTAAAAAAAATTGAGAGTGGTGAATTTTTCGAGTAGAGGTATCCTTAATCATGTAAACATTGTTTTATGAAAATAATAAAAGTTGTTCTAGTTGGTTTGCTAATTAGTTTTGTTTCGTGTACTCCTAATAAAATAGACGAACCTAGTTTTGTTGATTGTTCAATTTCAACACTTGATTTTGTTACCACTACTACGGATGCAGACTGTGGGCAAAGTAATGGAGGAATTGTTATTACAGCCTCGGGTGGCGAACCTCCTTATGTATATGCCATTAATAATCCGGCAATGCTCACAACAAGTACAATTGATAACCTAGTGGCTGGTAATTATACCATTATCATAACTGATAATGCAAAGTGTTCCATTTCTAAAGATGTCCTGATTGCTTCTAAGGGAGGTTTTCAGGCAACTGCATCGTTAACACCATCGGGCTGCAAAACGGCAAACGGAACAATTACTGTGCAAC
>JAKISE010000070.1 GCA_021648745.1 Cyclobacteriaceae bacterium | reverse complement strand
CTCTTTAAAAGTCTTTTGTCATAATTCTTTAAGAGACTTCGCCTTCAGCTTAACGAACAGTCTTCAATCTTTAGAAAGGGAAACATTTTTTAACAAACCCAGTATAAGTTTCAAGGCTTTATGCCTATTTTCGCACAAATCAATGGATTTAGATAAAGACATACAAATAAGCATTATTGTTCCGCTTTATAATGAAGATGAATCATTGCCTGAGCTGCATGAATGGATAGTTCGTGTAATGAGCGAAAATAGTTTCAGCTATGAAGTTGTTTTTATAAATGATGGTAGCACCGATAATTCATGGGGCGTCATTGAATCACTTCAACAAAAAGACAATAATATTAGAGGAATAAAATTTCAGCGAAATTATGGCAAATCTGCGGCTTTACATGTAGGTTTTCAGGCCTCAAAAGGCAATGTTGTTATCACAATGGATGCCGATTTACAAGATAGCCCAGATGAAATTCCTGAGCTTTATCGAATGATAACAGAAGAGGGGAAAGACATGGTGTCTGGCTGGAAAAAGAAACGCCACGATCCCATATCGAAAACTATCCCATCACGTTTTTTTAATGCTACTACCCGAATTATTTCAGGCATTAAGCTACACGATTTTAATTGTGGCTTAAAAGCCTATGATAGTAAAGTGATTAAAAATATTAAAGTGTATGGCGAAATGCACCGTTATATACCTGTAATTGCCAAATGGCATGGCTTTACCAATATTGGAGAAAAAGTGGTTGAGCATCGTAAACGTAAATTTGGAACCACCAAATTTGGTATCGAACGCTTTGTTTTTGGGTTTCTGGATTTATTGTCGATTACATTTGTTTCTAAATTTAAAAAGAGCCCAATGCACTTTTTTGGTCTTTTAGGAACACTCTCATTTCTTTTTGGTTTTATTTCAACGGCTTGGCTTATATGGAAAAAATTACAGGCAGTTTACATCTTAAAAGTACCTATTGCACGCGAAGTGGTAGATCAGCCCTTATTCTTTTTGGCTTTGGTAGCTATTATTGTGGGAGTTCAATTATTTTTAGCAGGCTTTCTTGGGGAATTATTAGTAATAAGTAAAGCTGAGAAAGATGAGTATTTAGTGATTGATACGATTGGCATTGATACCTAAAATCAATTAACAACTCTGTGTGTCTTTGTGCTTTCTTTGCGGTTCTTTGTGAAATAGTTAACTATAAAGTCCCACAGGGGAAACACTGAGTTCCACAAAGTAAAATTAGAGATGTATTTTTATTCCATCATCATACCCGTTTATAACCGATCTCAAGAAGTAGATGAATTACTGAGCTCTTTAACGGAGCAATCTTATGCCAATTTTGAGGTGGTAATAGTGGAGGATGGTTCCGAAAATACATGCAAGTTGGTGGTTGATAAATATGCAGATGCATTAGACATTACCTATTATTTCAAAGAGAATGCAGGTCAAGGCTTTGCTCGAAATTATGGATTTGAAAGGGCCAAAGGAGATTATTTTATTGTATTCGATTCGGATTGTTTAATTCCTGCGAATTACCTTGAACTGGTTGACAAATCAATCCAAGAAAAGAGTTGGGATGCCTTTGGCGGCCCCGATAAGGAGCACGAAAGTTTTACCTTAATTCAAAAGGCTATCAGCTACTCCATGACTTCGCCATTTACCACAGGAGGCATTAGAGGAAATAAGAATCACACAGGCACCTTTCATCCGCGCAGTTTTAATATGGGCATCTCTAAAGCTGTATTTGCTAAAACAAATGGGTACAAAATTACTCGAATGGGCGAGGATATTGAATTCAGCATTCGAATAATTGAAAGTGGATTTAAGGTTGGTTTAATCTTTGAGGCCTTTGTGTATCATAAGCGTAGGACCAATTTATGGCAATTTTATAAGCAGCTTTATTTTTTTGGTAGGGCACGAATTAATATTAGCAGGTTTTACCCAAAGGAATTAAAGCTAGTGCATACTTTTCCTGCTTTATTTTTATTGGGCTGGCTCATATTGCCTAGCTTTTACATGTTCGCACCTGCACTATTTAAACTAGGAGTTGGTTTTTTGGGTGTTTTTTATATGCTAATTTTTGTGCATAGCAGCATAACTCAAAAGAATTTACTGGTGGGCGTTTTATCGATACTTACCGCTACAATCCAATTATTGGCTTATGGGGTTGGGTTTGTGAGTGAGGGAGTGAAGAAAATAGTAGGTGCTAGTTGACTTTATTTATTCTAATAGTTACCCTTTCCTACAATAAAATACAGGCTCATCTATCGGTAGTGCATATCGTTTTACATCTTCGATAGGCATCTTTTCAAAATATCGATTTTCATCTACAGCAAAACCAACCGAACGTAACCGATCTGCATAATCCTTACCATACATGCGTATATGGTCAGTTTGGCCAAATGCCTTTTCACGTTCTTTAGTTGAGGTGATGGTTTTATCCTCGTAAGTGACATCAAGCAAGGGGTAAAATAAAGGCACCTGCAAAATGGCGAAACCACCAGGTTTTAGTACTCTATAAATTTCAGACATGGCTTTATAATCGTCTTCTACATGCTCCATCACATGGTTACAGAATACAACATCATAAGACCCTTCATCAAACGGAATATCGTGCACATCTAATTTTACTTTGGCTAAAGGAGATTCTATATCAGCAGTTAGGTATGTATCACCATGGAGTTTTTCGAATCGGTCGATAAAACAAATTTCTGGAGCGATATGTAGTACTTCTAATTTCTTTTGAAAAAATGGAGTTTCGTTTTGTAGGAACAACCACATCATTCTGTGGCGTTCTAAACTTAAGCAATTAGGGCATAAAGCATTGCTTCGGGCTTTCCTTCCATAAGGCAAAAACGCACGAAAGTTATGCTGGCACACAGGACAAGTCACGTTGTTGCCTTTGTAGAATAAAGCAACCACTTTAAGCCCCCAATGGCTAAAAAGCTGCAAGTATTTGCGAGGAATGTACCGGATTAATAAACTTATAATTGACTTCATACTACTTTACGTCATTCCCACGAAAGTGGGAATCTCCATATTATTACCTTAGTGTTGATGGCTCTCTTTTTTGGAATGCAATATTAGCATAATATGAACCATTTTTTCTTTTAACTCAGAACTTCCAACTCCAAACTTTAAACTTTTCTCATTTCAGTAAAACTATTTTATCTTTAGTAGCCTCTTATAGGTGAATGCGAATGAAAACAACAGGACCTGACTTATTGCAAATAGCTATGGAACATTCGGAATCGCTCATTATTAATGCACGAGCGGGTGATGAATATGCATTTAATAGACTGGTGAGTTTGTGGTATAAACGTATCTATAACTTTTGTTTTAAATACTTTGGCTCGCACGATGCAGCAATGGAGGCTACCCAAAAAACGTTTATTTCTGTACATAAAAGTTTTCATCTACTCCAATCGCCCGATCGGTTTAAATCATGGCTGTACCGAATAGCCCTTAATAAATGCCACGAAGAAGAAAGGGGTGTGTTTCGCAAAAAAATGGTTTCCATGTTTTCTTCCAATGAAGATGGAGTAAAAGATCAGATTTCAGCGATTGAAGATGTTGATGCTTCAGGGCCAGATAGGAAATTGCAGAAAAAGGAATTAGCTGATTTGGTTACTAAATGCTTAAATCGGCTGAGTGGAGAACAGAGAGAAGTGGTTATAATGAAGGAATACGAAGGCTTAAAGTTTAGAGAAATTGCAGAAGCCCTGGATATTTCTGAAAATACGGCAAAGTCGAGGTTGTATTATGGGCTAACTGCCTTGCGTAAATTGATGACAAAAATGAATGTAAACCAAGAAACGTTGGATTATGAGCTTTAAACCTACAAATGAGCAGCTAATTGATTTTGTATATGGCAATTTGCCAGAAACAGAACGCTTACAAATAGAGCAAGCAATTAAAGAGGATGCTTCTATTCAAGCAGAGGTAGAAGCCCTTAATGGATCTAGGTCGTTCTTGCATAATTTGGAAGATGAGGAAGTATTGGAACCAGAACGGTTAATCTGGGAGCTTACATCAAAGAAAGAAAAGAAAAGCGCTATCTGGCCAATTTTAACAGTGGCGGCCTCGCTTACTTTATTATTGATAGTTGGGTATGCAACTCAATTTAAAATTTCTTATGGTGGGTTTGAGTTGGCTTTTGGTAACGATGTGCCGGTTGAGCAAAATACTCTAACCAATCAACAAGTGATGGAAATGATAAATAAGTCGATTGTGGCTAATAATATAAATTTTGTAACACAATTAGATGCTACTAAATCCGAGATTAAGATTCAAATGGCTGCAAACAATAAGTTGCAACTAAAGGATATGAAACGGATTGCTGCAAATGCGAAGGAGATACCAAAAGCAGAGATAGATGCCTATTTAACTCAACTGAGTGATGCTAACCTTACCATAATCAACGATTTCTTTGAAGTGTCCTCTTTACAGCAGCAAGACTATGTGAACTCAATATTGACCGATTATTTTGAATATATAGATCAAAAACAAAAGGATGATTTTCGTGTTTTGCAGGCAAATATCGAAGATGTGGACTATAAGAATGATATGAGAACACAAGAAACGGATCAAGTCATTGCTAGTATTCTCACCACTGTGGGTGGAGGCTCTATGGGACAATAGTGGAGATGTGCAATGCGAAACAGGAAATGAACAAAATAAAAACTTAAAATTTACTCAAGATGAAACGATTAACAACATTTTTAATTGCAATAGCCCTTATTTTTCAAGGGACTATTTCCTTAGCTCAGATAGATGAAGCTAAGATGGAAAGAGACTTGCGTGTGGCTTCTGGAGTTCTATCCTCTTTGCTTAGTAATGATAGCGACCATTTATTCCGAGGCAGAGAACCTGAGGGGAATTACGTAGAGGGTTTTGGAATTATTTTTACTGTTGAAGATAATATGGTTTTCAAGTATAATTATCAAATGCAATATTCAATTGCTGTAAAGGCTCAAAAGGAAGCGAAATATGCTGTAAAAAAGGCACAAAGAGCTATAAAACAGACAGAAAGAGAAGTGCAAAATGCTAGGAACGATAATCAGAACAGTACTGCGGTTGCTGTAGCACCTATTCCTCCTGCGGTTGAAATGATTTCAGGTATAGATAAAGATGAAATGAAAGCATTACAGGAAAAATCGGAGAAGGCTATTGCTGAGTTTGAAAAAAACCTAAAAGAAGCGTTTGAAATCTTTTTGGTAGACTATAGCCAACTTATAGGGCAGCTTAAGCCAACCGATAAAGTTCTACTAACAACAAAATCGAGTAGTTCGTATAATTTTGTGTTTAGTGTAGAGGAATATTCTCATCAAAATACAGAAAAATCAAAATTAAGCGCTGAAATGTTGGTGAAGGATCATAAAGATTTTAGTGCCGGAAAATTGAGCCGAGAAAAACTTATTGCAAAGATCAGGTTTGTGGAAAATGCTGAAGTAGAAAGCAAGCCTGATTTAGATTTGTTCAGCAATATGTTAAAAACTACTTATAATTCTAAATACACTGAAACCTATTTTATTTCTTCTACCCCTAAATATGAGGTTCTGAATGGTTTGGGAGTTGTTTATTCGTTAAAAGTATATTCTTCATATAATGATGATAGTGGATATAGAATGCCAGGAAATAACAAATCCAATCTTAGCGAATCTGATCGCGATAAGGCCGTTGAAGTAATGTATCCACAATTTGTAGATGGTTTTAAGGAAAACATAATTAGGTATGGAAGCACTATTAAGAGTTTAAATGGATCTGATAAGCTCATAATTAAGGTTAAAATGACCAAGTGTGACACTTGTACGTTTCCTGCCACCATTGAGTTTATGGTTGATAAATCTGTGCTAGACCAGTTCACAAAAGGAAGTCTCACACTTGCACAAGCTAAAGGAAAAGTAAAACTCAAATAGTGTCTGTCCATAAAGTCAGCGTCTGAAAAAAACTCAACTAACTTACGTCATTCCTGCGTAGGCAGGAATCCGCCCTATAGAATGTTGCAAAAGTTGCAAATGTCTAAATCTTACTCTTTTTATATTGAACCCGAATTATGCGATAGGATTCGTGATGAGGCTTTAAGTCACAATAAATCAGGCAGTTTGGATTCGAAAGCATAGCACCGCTATGGTGAGAACACAAACAAAGCAAAGCGACCGATTTGAAGTGAGTTAAAGGCCTAATAGAAATTCTATTGCATATTTCGGGTTGAAAATGCTACTTTCCCATTTTTACAGATTCCTGCCTACGCAGGAATGACGGTGTCATTTGTTATCCAGATCCTTGCATTTAAATGATAATGCTTATTTCTGAAAACACTGAACTTTATATACGGACGCTAATTCACCATTCTAAATTTAGTAACAACCACTTAAAACCATTAAGTTTATGCTTAATGGTTTTTTTTGTACATAATTTTAACGAAAAGGCGTTGGTAAGGATAGAATGTATTATTTTTCCTAAAATCAGCAAGAATGACTTTAAGATTTTTTCTAACTCTATTCGTTTGTGGGCTTTTTACCTGTGTTAGTTATAGCCAAGAATCTATGCCTAAGACCAATTCTATTGATGTAAACGCTAAGGTGGATAAAAGGAAAGAACGTCCAGATAAAAAAAGATACAAAACCATTGTTAAAAACGATACAAAAAGGATTCTTTACGGGAATAAGTGTTTTGAGGAGTTTACACAAAGCTTGGGTTTTATGTACGAAGTACAAAACAAAAACACATCTGGAAGTCTAAATGGAGCTGCACGTTTTTTTCATAATGCAGGTACTAAAACAGCCTTGTTTTTTACCGCCTGGCCATGGTGGAAACTTAGAGTTAATAAAAAGAAAAAGGACTGCCGTAAACTCAGTGGCGACTTCGTTGGCTAGCCCTTCTCTTAATAATAGTACAAGTTATGGCATCTCATTTTTCCTAGATGCGGCATTCTTTGTTTGTTAGCCCAAGCTAAATGTAATGGGCAATATCATTTTAACATCAATAGGCTCATCTTCACCCATCCCTGGATTCCATAAAGGCATTTGTTTGATAACCCTAATTGCTTCAAGGTCACATTCTTCATCAATTCCTTTAACTAGTTTAACATCGGATATTGTACCATCTTTTTTAACTACAAATTGAATTAGAACTTTGCCCGAAATTCCTGCACGTTTGGCTTCCACAGGATACTTTATGTTGGATCGAATATATGAAAAGAGAGCCTTTGAACCCCCGTTAAATTTGGGCATGGCTTCTGCACTAAACATGGCACTATCCAATAGTGCTAGTTCTAGAACTTCGGTTATATTATCAAAATTTGTATTCTTTTGTAAAGAATTTCGCCCTTTTATCGAAAATATAATAGGGAGTACCATTTTTACATTCACGGGTACTCCTTTATGGGAGCCTGCTATCCAAGCGGGTGAGTTGCTTATCAGGTCAAGAGCTGCTTTGTCACAACTATCTTCTATTCCTTTAAGTACCCTTGCAGATTCGATTGTTCCTGTTTTAGTTATAATAAACTCAATAAATACTTTGCCTTCAACCTTATTTAGTTTGGCTTTAGCGGGGTACTCTAAATTTTGCTGTGCGTATTCGTAAAATGTAGGTATTCCGCCTTCAAAGGTTGGTTGACTATCTACTTTGGTAAATATGGCTTCGTTGCTTAAGGTTTTTAATTCTAACTCGTTTTGTGTGGTACATGAGGCTATTAAGCTTGCCAATACCACATACATTAATGATAGGTTTTTCATAGTTTTTTTATTTTGGTTATTAATTTAGTTTAAAATTTATAGGTATGGTCATTTGTACTTTTACAGGTTTTCCACGTTGTTTACCTGGGTTCCATTTGGGTAACATCTTAAGTACCCTTATGGCCTCTTCATCACAACCGGCACCTATGCCTCGTAATAGTTTTAGATCTGTTATGCTTCCATCTTTATCAATTACGAAAGTGATGATTACTCTACCCTCAATTCCCATTTTTCGAGCTTGAGAAGGGTACTTCATTTTCTTTCCGAAATAGCCATATAGAGCTTTTAACCCACCAGGGTAGTTAGGCATTTGTTCTACCACTGTAAATGGGATATCTGGTATTTCTTCGACACCTTCGTTGTCGTCAATTTCAATCCGTTCAATTCTATCTTCATCTGTCATTTCAGTGTCTAAATTGATATCAATTTCCTCAATATCAATATTATCTTCAACTACTTTTATCTCAGGTAGTTGTTTTTTCGGAGGAGGGGGAGGAGTTTGCTTTGTTGGAGGCATATCTAGCATATCTGGAAAATCCTCGTTTATAGTTGTTAATGTTATAAGTGAGCCATTGATATACGATTTATACTCAAAAGCGAACAGCACAAAACTTAAACTAATTGCAAAGCCAATGTTTAAAAATAAACCCGACTTTTTTCGTAAATCTAATTGGGGGTTTTTCTTATTTTCCATATTGTATTGATTTCGAGTGTTAATAATTTATGTATTTGGTTTTACCACATTGTGCATAGTTAGAATCTCTGTTTAGGTTCATTATTATACTTTTACTAAATTTTTGCAGAACAGATTCAAATTCTATTTTTTTAGAATCGGGTATAGAGGGGTTCAGTATTCTAAAGAAAAAATAATCTATGGTTCCATTTTTGTGAAAGCATATTTTGTTTACGATGCTTATCGTGGAGTCTTCTACATTCCAAGAAAAGCCTTCGTCTTTCATAAAGCTTGAAACCTTCTGATGAAGCTCGCTCCATGATTTAACCACGGCCTTAAATTCTTTCTCAGAGGATTTTGAAGGATCAAGTAAATTTGGATATAAACTATCCAAGTTTAGTTTTCGATAATCATTAAATGCTGTTTTGTTATCGAAGTTTATCACCTTGGGGTTCGTTTTATCTCCTTGGCCAAACCCCGTTGAACTGTTCCCGCAACTTATTAAGCCTATGACCACATATATAATAACAACATTTTTCATAATAAGATTTAGCTAAGTTTAAACGTAATAGGTAGTACCATTCTTACTTTAACTGCTTTACCACGCTGTTTACCTGGGTTCCACTTAGGTGAGTTTTTAATCACACGGATTGCTTCTTCATCGCAGCCAGCACCAACGCCTCTCATTAATTTCACATCTGATATATTGCCATTTTCATCTACAACAAACTGAACAAATACTTTACCTTCGATGCCCATTCTCCTTGCTTGTGGAGGGTACTTCATTTTTTTACTTATGTACTTATAAAAGGCTTTGTTGCCGCCTGGAAATGAAGGATAGGTCTCAACTATATTAAATATTTCATCGGCAACTTCTTCTTCTTCAGGCTCTTCAAAAATTGTTTCTTCAATTACAGTTTCATCTGTAATATCAATATCAAGATCTACTTCAATCTCGTCTTCAATTTCTTCTTCATCTGGCACCTCAATAATTTCTGGCTGCTGGATTTTTGGTGGAGGTGGTTGCTCTGTTGGAGGGATTTCTGTCATTTCCTCAAAATCGTCATTTACAGCCGCAAGCTCCATGAGTGAACCATCATCGTACGATTTGTATTCAAATGCGAAGAGGACAAGGCTTAAACTTATAGCAAAGCCAATGTTTAAAAATAAACCTGACTTTTTTCTTAAATCTAACTTGGGATTTTTCTTGTTTTCCATAGTATAACTATTTATTTAATTATAAAACTAAATAAATAGTTATACAAATCAAAATAAAACCTCAACTAAATAATTGAGGCTTTAAAATGTGTTTAGCTAAGTTTAAATGTAATAGGTAGTACCATTCTTACTTTAACGGCTTTGCCACGTTGTTTACCGGGGCTCCATTTAGGTGAGCTTTTAATTACCCGTGCTGCTTCTTCATCGCAACCTGCGCCAACGCCTCTAATTACTTTAACATCTGTAATATTTCCTGCTTTATCCACAACAAACTGCACAAATACTTTGCCTTCAATACCCATTCTACGAGCTTGCGAAGGATATTTCATTTTTTTCTGAACATACTTATAAAAAGCGCCCATTCCTCCTGGGTAACCAGGTTGTTTTTCAACAATGGTAAATATTTCATCAGCAACTTCTTCTTCTTCAGGTTCTTCAAAAATTGTTTCTTCAATTACAGTTTCATCTGTAATGTCAATATCTAAATCAACTTCTATTTCTTCTTCTATTTCCTCTTCATCCGGTACTTCAATAATTTCTGGTTGCTGAATTTTTGGTGGAGGTGGAGGTGGTTGTTCGGTAGGAGGAATCTCTGTCATTTCGTCAAAATCATCATTAACAGCTCCTAGCTCCATTAGTGAACCGTCATCGTATGATTTATACTCAAACGCAAAAAGCACTAACGAAAGGCTAATAACCAAACCAATATTTAGAAACAATCCTGACTTTTTAGACAAATCTGCTTCTGGTGATTTTTTAGCTTCCATTTATATTATTTTATCTAAAGTTATAATCTTTTGTAAAACCAAATATAAGCACTATTAGTTACTCTGTAATATTCTTTGGTAAAATCTTTGATATTCCTAAGAATAATCCATATCCAACTATAGTTCCTACACAATTTGCTGCAAGGTCGGCATAATCAAACGATCGTTGAGGGATGTAAGATTGAGTTAATTCAAGAAGATAGCCGTATCCCATCGCTAGAATAATGCCAAATAGCGCTGGGTAGTTTCCAAATATCTTTAAATTCCCATAACTACTTGCTAATAATCCTAAAAATACCAGTACCAGAAATAATGAAATATGTACAGTTTTGTCTATACTAATAAAATCCCAGCTTATATCAGGAATGGCACTGCCAGGCAAAAGAGTTAGGAGGGCAATAAAACAAATCCAGCCAACATAGAGCCAGATACTATGTTTAATTATAAATTTAAATAGAGGAGTTATTTTGCTCAAAATAGGCTTTTATATGCACAACAAAGAGAGAAGTCGAAATCAAGAGCTTAGCTTACTTTTCAATTCCGACTTCTAACTCAAGATCTGACTTGTTCTTTATGCTCCAATAATTTCCTTGTAGGCATCAGCATCTAATAGTTCTGATAAATCAGCTCCATCTGCGATGGTAGCTTTAACCAGCCAAGCATCGTAAGCTGAATCGTTTATAGACTCTGGGCTGTCTTCTAATGATTCATTAAATTCATCAATAGTACCTGTGACTGGCATAAATAAATCGGAAACAGTTTTTACTGCTTCAATGCTTCCAAAAACATCTCCAGAGGCTACTTCGTCTCCAACAGTATCTACCTCTACAAATACAATATCACCAAGTTCTTTGGCTGCAAAATCAGTAATGCCAATAATCATAGAATTACCATCAATTTTAATCCATTCGTGATCTTTTGTATATTTCAAATCTGCAGGAATATTCATATTTTTTGAAATTAAAATTTTGCGAAATTAAGTATAGTTCAAATTTACAAGGTTTTTTAAAAGTTACCTATAAACCTGACAGCATTCCTTATCCCGAATTCGGGTTAGCAACAAATAAGCCGATTTATTGAGCCAAGCTAAACCTTACTTGAACGCCAAAAGAGTTTGTACTTCGTTTAAACGAATTTGATATTCTGGGTTCGTTAATATTTTGCTCATAATAAAATTGTAATGTTAGCCTGTTATTTAAAGAGTAACCCACATTAGGCCTTAGCTGAAAATTAACATTGCCGCCCGTAACTTCACTGGTAGCTTCTTCTTCTGACGTTAGCCCATTATTATATTTACGCTGTATGGTTTTGGTGTCTTTAAGGCTAAAGTCCATTCTAAAATCAAGGTCATTTTTAAGCGTGGTGGTTCTGCCTTGTATTTTAAAAGGAAGTTTTACATTGGCTTTGGTAAAACCTAAGGAGATCA
Organism: Cyclobacteriaceae bacterium; assembly: GCA_021648745.1. GTDB lineage: Bacteria > Bacteroidota > Bacteroidia > Cytophagales > Cyclobacteriaceae > JAKISE01. The sequence continues at coordinate 5,828 of JAKISE010000070.1, read as the reverse complement.
CGAAATCTTTCCCTAGAATTTCGGTTATCTGCGTATTAGCAATATTTAGGGCAATGCTTCTCTCTGTTTTATACTCAATAGATGCATTTAGCCTTGTTCTGGTTCTTATGGCCACTTTTATGAGTGGAGCAAAGCGCTCTGTAATTAGCACTTGATTAAACACGAAAGTGGGAACTAATGTTCCTTCAGGGCTTACAACAGTTGCTGGTTTTTGGTTTTCAATATCGTTAGTTAAGGTTAGGTCATTAGCATCATTATAAAAAAGCGAATTGGTGTAGCTAGCAACACTAAAAGATGAAATATAAGCATGGGAAATAGTGATCGAAGAGAATTTTTTTCTGAGTTTAGGAATTTTCCCAAGTCCGCTATAATCCAACCGCCAATTGGGTAGGGGAGTTTTGGGAAAAGAAGTTAATGTAGCAGTGTTTGCGTTTTGCCCTCCATAAGCTGCAATAAATGCAGGGATGAGTACATCTTGGTTATTAACGGTGTACAGCGTATCTCCCGTAACTTGATTTAGCCTGCTACTTATGATGCCTCTATTTTCAATAAACTGTTCGAATACGATCGACTCATTACCCGTTCTGTCGTCTAAAAAAGAAGTTTTTATCGCCAAGAAAGTAATACTATAACTACCTGACCTTGAAGGGGCAAAGGATTCATAATTTTGGCCAAGCGAATCAATTCTAAATATTTCTTGATATTGAGCCTTCTTATTTTTTTTCACATCCAATTGAATTTTAAAATCCTTAAATGGTTCAATCGTGGCTTTAATATTTAAATCAATCGTTTGGTACTGTTTAAAAGGATCGTTTAGTAAGGTATTATTCACTAACCAACCATTTTCGGCTGCTCTGGTTCTAATGCTTGGGTCTTGATTTCCTAAAATAAAATCCCATCCTGGAGCGGCCCAAGCCGTATCCATACCAAATAAATAAGGGCTCATTTTAAAGCCAGATAACGTGGTGCCATCTTTAATGCTATAGGTGGCATTAACGGACCGAACCATCATTAAAGCTCGCAACAGAGCCTTGCCAGCCTTGGATTCGGATTTTTTAACCGTATCAGCCTTTTGTGTCCTTGACCTACTAGATCTTCTTCTGGGTGGAGAATTAATGGTTTTTAAAAAGGGCACTTTATTATATAGTTTTACTAAATCAAATTTACCTGTTGTACTTATTGTTCGGGCATTTTCTATTCGGTTGCCTAAAGTGTCAATTTGATTGAGGGCTGCAGAAGTCCATTTATAATTAGTGCTATATCTGACATCCGCATTCATCCAATCTGTTATCGGGAGCTTGTCTAAGGGTAATTTTAAGTTAACCCCCACTTTTTGGTCAAAGGTCTTCATTCGTCCGAAGCTTCTTAAATTGTCTATAATAACCTCCTTGCTACTCTCTGTAACTTCACCTTCGGGTTCATCAATTATTGAGCGAACAAGAGCAGAATAATTGAACGATAGGGCTTTGGTAAAATTCCATTTAATTCCATATATCCTATTGAAGGTAAAAATCTTTTCATAATTGGGCTCAACTCCGTCAATTGTCAAATCTTGATTTCTATACTGTGTTCTTAAATAGCTTCTATCTAATTCGCCACGTAATGTAATATTTGAAGGGGCAAAATTAAAATTGAGTTCTTTAATCAATTTCACCCAGTCCGATTTCATTTTTTCAGCTCCTTTGAAGGGCTCGAATACCAATGGTTTAGGACTAAAATTGTAATTTATGGCTCCAGAATACTTTCGTAATTGGTAGGACTGAATACTCGCATTCGATTGAGTTCTATCACTATATGCCAACGAAAGACTAAAATTTTCAATATTATAAATTCGATCTTTTTTATCAGGATTCGTTTTTTCCTTGCGCATATTCGATAAATTCAAACTCCGCCTCTCTGTTTGGTCAATTACCGCATTTCTGTATGTCTCCTGGGCTTCTAAATCTCCTTTTCCTTCGAGGCTGCTCTCCAAAGGAATATCTGAATCTAAGGGATCCCAATTTGGTGTAACGGTTTTGTTCTCGTAGCTAGCAAATACTGGTATTTTAATGCCAGTTTTAGATGGTAAGAATTTATCAAGGTTTACATTTCCGGATACATCATAATCAAAGCTAGTTTCTTGTGTTCTATCAGATATTTTAGATTGCACTCCACCAAACCCAAAGCTAGTGTACCTAGTGGAAGCACTTATAGTTGCAAAATCTGCTAATTTTAAATTAACATTGGCTTTACCTGCCCAGCCTGCTTGCCTATTAAAATCGGTAACACGCAATTCATTTGCCCAAATACAGGCTGTTTTGGGTAGTTGGTCTGGGCTGTCTGGGTTTCTAATGCCAATCATAATACTGGTAACCACGCTAAGCTTCGGGTTGCCGACTATGGTAAGATTATACTGGTTATAGGTGCCTGAAAACGGCAATTCGAGGCTCACATTGCTTGCATTCCGATCTGATTTAAGCTTATAAAGTTCTGAAAAAGGTACGTTAAGTTCATTTTCTAAAGGCCATATTTCGGTGGCGTCAACAGTGCCAGGCTGCGTTATTTTTAGAGGTACTTCTATTTCATAATAATTATCAAATCCTGAACCAAATCTAAAAAAACCATTGAGCTCGCCATCTTGAGCCGACTTACTTTGTGCGTGCAAAAACATTTTAATTCGCCCATAATTAACAAGGTTCATATCTACATTTTTAAAAGCAGCTTGCGCATTTTTATCAGGCAGGTCTTCCACACAAAGCTGTATTGATTGTTCGTTTAAGCTTCTTTCTATCACAGAAGTATTGTCCCTGTCTCTTCGAATGCCAGGAGGTAACACATACGGAATTCCAGTTTCACCACCTTGGCTATTTTCTTCGATATTAACTACAGATATTGTTAAATTGGAGTCTTGGCTTTCAGGAATTTCATCGAATCGTTTACTTTCTAAATTGCCAGTAAATTTACGCCACTGGCTGCCAACAAATCTGAAATTTGCGGTTCGTAACACTACAGGTTGCGACCAGCCTGTTAAGTACATTCGTATATACCGTATAGATTTAAAGCCAGATATATTTCCTACCGCTTTATCTGGTTGCGAGATAGGAATCCTAAATAAGTACCAGTTAACTTCATCTCCAGTTCTGGTATCTGTCACCTTATCCATTATATAGCCTTCACCAACGTTAAGCTGGCCTGGTTTTAAGTCAACTTTGTATTCGTAGTATTCTTCCAGGTTTCCGATACTGTGGTCATTATTTAAATCTTCATTATCAGGTATGGTATTGCCCGAAGGAGAATAGGGCAAGGTATTACTTGATAAATCTGGCGAATTTTTGTCTATTCCGTTAAAATTTTTATACCGCTCTAATACTTTAGCGTCCTTGTTATCGAGCTCTTCACTTAAAAAATATTCAAAATCATCGCTCGAAGGGTCATTTCTAAATTTATCGACTATGTCAGGATTTAAAGTTGGAGGTAGCTGGTTTAATTCATTTTGAAATTTTACCAGTTCTTCATCATTATTCATGCCGTCAAATCCAACATCTTGATTAACCCTTGCGGCTGGTTCGTTGTCGAATGCGTTATTAATATATTGCGCATTGGTAACGAATCCCCAATTATTTTCGGTAATGGTAGCGGTGGACTTATTGCCATCTGCAGGTAATCCATTTTCAAATGCCATTTTGCGGTCGCGCATAATATCTTCAGACACATTACCTAAATTAAAATACATTTGACCACCTGTTACGTTTGGTTGATTAACAACCCCATCAAGAACCACATTTAGGCCACTACTACTTTGCAAAAAGGGATCCATGAGCCAGAATTCGATGTATTCTATATTAGATTTATCAAAATCTACTTCGGTAGTGACCGGTGCTGTTATTCCGCCCCAGTTACTTTCTGGATTTCTTAAAAGGCCGCTATCGGTTACATCTGGGTTTAGGTTATAAACCCCTTTTTCTGATGGGAAATAGGCAATATCGAATGTGGGGTAGTTGGTATTTATAACTTCTCTATCCCTTTGGGGAAACAGTTCTTGAGGCGAAATGGGCCTTACAAAGTGATTAGCAATGTCTTGGTCTGTAATATTTTGTGGTTTAGATCGTCCTCCTGTTCTGTAAAAAACGTTATCAATGCTATACCAGGATAATTTTGCTCTTTTATACATAGCCGTAATATCATCTTGAGCACCAAGGCTAGGGTCAAATCTATTATCGTCTGTTTTAGGAGTAGATGCGTGTTTCCAACGGATCCAGTTACTCATGCTGTAAGGAGTGGCTGTGTTTTCAAAATCATCTATATAGGAGGTGCCTTCTCCGTTTACCAAATTAGAAGTACCAGGTAATAATTGAGCAAATTCTGCATTGGCTGTGATAATGGACCTTTCTTTGGTTTGAATTAGGGGAATCGCATCTACTAATTTCGTAACCAGAATAGACTCTTTCTTAAAGTTGGCATCAAACCCATACTTTGTATTTTTTGGAGGTTCTTCTCCTATGGTTGGCCTGGATCGTAAAGGTCGTTCGAAATGATGCAGAAGTGTGGCTCCAAAAGTAATGTCGTCAGTTAGTCTATAGTCTGCCCGGGCACCCAGTAGGGTACGAGATTGAAAATTAAAAATATCGGCTTTTTCATAAGTAACTTTAATGGCCTTGCCTGAGTTTATAATGCTTTCGTTTAATATTTGAACCTTCCCGAAATTATAATCTACAGTAAAGTCAACTCCTTCAACCAAAGGAATGCCCCCTGCTGACACTTCTACAGACCCTTTGGAAATTTTAATACCATTTAAAAGTATTTCGCTAGAAGAGCCGGCTTTATAGGAGCCTTGCAGCGAAAATTTATCTTTATTGGTGTCTTGTTCGGCATCGGCTTTTGTGGTTCCGTATAATGTATCATACACATAGCGCTGTTTAAACTCAAATTCAAATGGTTCGAACCTGCTAGATAAATAATCGCCAAACGGTTCTACCACAGGAAAAACAACTTGACCTGAAATAGTATTGATGGTAACGCCTTCAATAAAATCGAAGTTTCCATCTTTTTGGGGGTCTCCAGCCTGGTTTAACCTATCGAGACCAAGAAGCTCAATTAGCGGCACATCCGTAGTGTTAACACCATCATTTATACTTGGCTTCTCTGTTCCACTTTTATCATCGCGGTATAAAATTCTTAACTGAAATCCTTCTTGGCTCACTTGGCTTCCTCCTAGTGAGTAAATATTTTTCATCATTAAATCCCAGGTAGGAATTCGATTCCCAAAATTGTCTAATGGAGCTATTTTATTGGGTTTCAGCATCTTTAAATAAATAACTTCATTCTCTGGCAATGATGCGTAGTCTTCGGTTAGTTCCCCTACTTGTTCACGTATGCCGTTATAGGTGTATTCGTAAGCAACGGCTAACATTTGGTCGTTATTTAGCTTACTTGTTAATGAGATATACCCGAGTTGTTCATTCACATAAAATTCACGTTCATTTAATTTACGTGCTTGTAATTTGTTATAATGTGTGGCTTGCACCATCTCGAAAGTGGGGGACTCCAAAATCTGATCAATGGCATCTACATTTCTATTAATGCCTCTTAACTGTTCAAAAAGGTTATTGGCATCATTACTATTAGGTACATCTCCTCTGCCAGAATTGCCAATCACCCCCTGATTTTTTTGGTAGATTACATTTCCTTCACCCAAATCCATAAAGGCAGCAATGTTTCTTTGAAACTCTGTGTTGTTGTTTATGTTAATAATATATACCTCAACTCGGTTAATTTGCACGCCAGAAGTAACTCTAGGAATATTTTGTAACCATTCTTCGTAATGATCTCGGAAAAATGGGCCTATAAAA